>NZ_CAWPRX010000092.1:0-89630 GCF_963890365.1 Tychonema sp. LEGE 07196
ATGTCACGGTGTCCGACGGCGCAACCTACAACGAAACCACAGGGACGATCGATTTCCCGATCCCGACTTTAGCCAGCGGCAGCAGCCAGAGCCGCACGATCAGATTTGTACCGCCACCGACGCTGACGAGCATCCTCAACGTGGTTTCGAGTACATCGGACACTACAGATCCCAACCCAACCAACAACAACGGCTCGGTCATCGCAGCGCCCGGTGAGCCGGGGGGGCAAGTCATTACGGCGATCGGTGCAGTCGCCGATATTGTCACCCAAAAGACTGCTCCGGCAACCATCGAGGCGGGCGATACGCTGATTTATACCATTACTACTAGCAACAACGGCCCTAGTACCGCGACCAACGTAGTCATCACCGACAGCCTGATTCCCGGCTTAAAAAATGTCACGGTGTCCGACGGCGCAACCTACAACGAAACCACAGGGACGATCGATTTCCCGATCCCGACTTTAGCCAGCGGCAGCAGCCAGAGCCGCACGATCAGATTTGTACCGCCACCGACGCTGACAAGCATCCTCAACGTGGTTTCGAGTACATCGGACACTACAGACCCCAACCCAACCAACAACAACGGCTCGGTCATCGCAGCGCCCGGTGAGCCGGGGGGGCAAGTCATTACGGCGATCGGTGCAGTCGCCGATCTGGTTACAGTCAAGGACGGCTTCACATCGGCTCAGGCAGGCAGTTTGGTGACATATACTATCACTACCTCCAACAATGGGCCGAATGCTGCGGAAAATGTAGTGATTACAGACAGCATCATTCCCGGTTTAAAGATAGTCACCGCATCCAATGACGGCACTTACGATCCAGTGACAGGGATTGTCACCTTCCCAATAATTCCCAGCTTGGCTAGCGGCAGCAACACCGATCGCCAGGTAACATTAGTCGTTCCAGAAACGGGCAGCATCAAAAATACCTCCAAGAGCCGATCGACCACTTTTGACCCAGAACAGACCAACAACAACGGTTCCGAGTCTAGGGCCACTGTCATCACCACCGTCCTGGCGGGGCCAATACCGACTCCGGGGACTCCGACTCCGGGGACTCCGACTCCGGGGACTCCGGGGACTCCAAACCCGAATCCGGGGACTCCGACTCCGGGGACTCCGGGGACTCCGACTCCGGGGACTCCGATTCCGATTCCGACTCCGATTCCGATTCCGATTCCGATTCCGGGCGAGCCGACTCAGACTCCGGGCGCACCTACTCCGGGCGAGCCGACTCAGACTCCGGGGATGCCGACTCCGGGCGAGCCGACTCCGGGCGAGCCGACTCAGACTCCGGGGATGCCGACTCCGGGCGAGCCGACTCCGGGGATGCCGACTCCGGGCGAGCCGACTCCGGGCGCACCGACTCCGGGGATGCCGACTCCGGGGATGCCGACTCCGACTCCTATTTTCGCTGGAGTTCCCGAACCAGATACCGGTTGCGGTTGCGAACCCTTGCCCCTGCTGAGGCCGATCGCATTTGTCCAACCCCAGCCTTCCCCAATACTCAACTTCGAGTCAAGCGCCTCCGCGCTCATTGACATCGAAAACACTGTCTTGGGGACTCCCGGAAACGATTATTTAACAGGAAACGACACTAACGAACTGTTTGTCTCCTTTGAGGGCAACGACACGCTTTTAGGCGAAGGTGGCTCCGATATCTTCTTTGGAGACCAACAGCAAGACTTCATCGCTGCTGGCAGAAACAACGATATCGTTTACGCGGGCAAAGAAAATGATGTGGTGTTCGGAGGCAAACAAGACGATCGCATATTTGGCGATCGCAATTCCGACACATTGTACGGCGATCGCGGTTCCGATACGATCGTCGGGGACAACGGCAACAACATCAACTTGACTGGTAACGACGGCGATCTGATTTTCGGCGGTTCTTCCAGCGACGCCATTGATGGCACTCAAGGTAACGACACTGTTTACGGGGGCAAAGACGCAGACACCGTTTACGGCGGCAAAGAAAACGACCTGATTTGGGGCGACAAGGGCCAGGACAGCCTCTACGGTGACAGCGGAGACGACTCTCTGTTCGGCGGAGTCCAAAACTCCCTAGACGGCGACCCGGAGGGGCAAGATTTTCTGGTTGGAGGCAACGGCCAGGACTTGCTCAACGGCCAAGAGGGCGACGATACTTTGCTAGGCGGTAACGGTCGGGATGTGGTATTTGGAGGAAAAGGGGGCGATCGCATTTTTGGCGAAACCGGCTCGGATACTCTCTATGGCAATAAAGGTTCTGATACGATCGTTGGCGACTATGGCAATCCCCAAGGCAGCATAAATGTTAGCGATGAAGGCGACTTAATTTTCGGCAACGACACCGGCGACATCATTGGTAGCGGTAGCGGTAACGACAGCATTTTTGCCGGCAAAGGTAACGATTTAGCTTACGGTGGCAAAGATAACGACATAATTTGGGGCGAACTCGGTGCTGATACCATTGTCGGCGACGAGGGAGACGATTCCCTTTACGGCGGCGCGGCAAACCAGTTAGTCACCGATGTCAACGGCCGCGACTTGTTGTTTGGGGGAAGTGGTAACGACTATCTCAACGGCGGCGAGAGTTCCGATTCTCTCGGCGGTGGTTTTGGCAACGATACCATTGAGGGCGGCAAGGATGACGATTTAGCCCACGGAGATGCCGGCAGCGACTTGATTTATGGCGATGACGGCAACGATATTTTGTGCGGCGATGATGGCAACGATACCATTTTTGGCGATCGGGGAGAAAACGAGCTAGGCCCGGTGGGTGCAAACGGTCAGCAAGACTGCATCAACGGCGGCAGTGGCGACGACCTTCTCTACGGCAATGAAGGGCAAGATGCCCTTAATGGCAGTGACGGTAACGACACGATTCATGGAGGGAAAGATAGCGACATTCTCAATGGAGGCGCAGGGGATGACTGGCTGTTTGGCGATGGGGGAGAGGATACTTTAATTGGAGGTAGCGGGAGCGATCGTTTTGTGTTAAATAGCAACAGCGGTATCGATACTGTCCTCAATTTTGAAGTAGGAACCGACAAGTTTGTCCTCGCCGACGGCTTAAGTTTTGAGTCTTTGGGAATCAACTCGCGCGATGCCAACGGTTATGTCCTGCAAGTTGCTGCCACTGGGGAGGTTTTGGCTAATGTTTTTGGGCCTAGCAATGCTATTACTGCTCTGGATTTTGTCACTCAACCCAGATAAAACAAAACTCGCAAAAGTTCGTAGCGTAGTAAGAACTTTAGTCCGCAATCCAATAGCGGATTAAGGTTCGAGCGTTCGGAATGCGAGTCCGCAATTCCCAAGCGAATCAAGGATCGAGCGTGAAGACTTTAGTCCGCAATTCCCAAGCGAATCAAGGATCGAGCCTGAAGACTAAAGTCCGCAGTTTAAGAACAAACTGAAGTCCTCACGCTCGATTTTTTTGTATTCCGGTCATCCACAGAATATGATATAATATTTGGTTTGAAAAATGTTGCTACATATAAATCAGAGGCAATATTTATGTAAAAAAACGACCCAGCCTTGTCCGGCGGGAGCTGTGCCCGTGAAAGATCGTTGGTTTACAATCAGCAATTGTAGGAACAGTTTTTCAAGCTTTGTATAACTTCCTATTCCCCAATTACCAATTACCAATTACCAATTAATGTTAAACTTTCAGCGTTAAACCGCGCTTGCTGTTAACAGTTCGATCGCCCGCAATATCTTTACTAAAAAAAATTATCCTTAAACCTACATGATACCCTCACTGTCAGGCTCTGTGTCGATCGCTGCAAATTTAGCCTGCGCCGCCGCCACCACAGTTGCGATCCTGCAAATAACACTCCAACCGGCCAATGCTTCTACAGTCACAAGTTGGAAATTCGATCCAGCCACAAATCAGCTAGAGATTACTCTCCCAGAGGGAACAACTCCCCTATATTCTCTGCTCAACCCGAATCAAATTGCTGTGGATTTGCCTAATACAGAGATCGGAGTGGACGCAACTCAACTATACCAAGGCACAGTGCGTTCTGTAGGCGTGACTCAACTTCGGGCCGGAACCACGAGAATTGTCCTAAATTTGGCTCCCGGAGCAGCTTTCAACGGCGAACAAATTCAATTCCAAAGAATCGGGGTAGAAAATCGCTGGGTGTTGCGTCCCTCTATCGAACCGGCTCAGCTCGTAAAAACTCCCGAAACTCAACTCCCGACTGCAATACCAGTACAGTCAAACCAGCCACCGACAGATTCTAACTCAACTGCTGCAACAGAGGTCGATCGCCCAGAATCTCCTGCTTCCCCGAATTTCCCTACCAATTCTGTACCGATACCAACTACAAATGACCAAATCCGACCGATAACAGTGCCTTTAGTGAGTGTTCGCCTCAATGAACGTTCGGGTGTACGACCTGCGGCTGTACCCAGTCTAAAACCTCAAATTTCGGCAATAGAAGCACCCCAAAAGCGGATACTTACCTTTGGGGAACCGCTTCCGGGCGATCGCCAAAGGTAAGCCGATGCGGGAACAGCCAGTAGCGGCTTTTCCCGCATCGGCTTACTGGCTGGAGCAGCCGCAGGTTTTACCACAACTTACGTCGCTGCTCCCCGTTCAGTTTTCGATCGTAAAAAAGTAAGAAGTTCGAGGGAAAAAGCCAAAAGAAACATCTTGCACCGCTGGTAAAAACTCTCTAAAAATCATCGGCGTCGATCCGCGCATCTGCCACCATCGGCGGTTTCTGTATCGATCAAATATTCAAGCAATTGCTCGTCGAGTGAAGAGAAAAATCTTCCCTTGACTCGACGAGCAAAAACCGCTATATCGGCAATTTAGAAATTTTGACCTTCAACCGCTGGAGCTATCGAACCCGGTTGGTTGAGGAACAGGTTTTTAGCGCCGTCGTTTTGATAGATACAGTTAATTTGCGGTTGACCTTCCAGGGGCCCTGTGAAGCCAAAGGTGTTCATCCGATTTTTGCACTCGCGCACTTGGTTTTGGTCGATCAGTTTTCTTTGTTCGAGAATTGCCCAGTTATTGGTTCGCAGGACGCATCCAGGGCGCATACTCGGCTGCGAAATGTAGACGTTAAAGGGGTTGAGGGTGAGGTAGACGCGCATATCTGTCACCATCGCGCTGGCTCCAAACTGCACGCAAAGTTCTGGGTTCGGGGCGCTGCGATCGATAAATTCGCGCGATGCTACGTTTTCTGGGCTAATTGTAGCTGTGGAGCTAAAGGCGATGCCAATCCCAATTCCTAGAATAAAAACGGCTGTTAAAATCCCTATGGTGGCAGAATTGAGGAAAGAAGGTTTGCCGGACTGAGGTTGACGCCGCGACTGTCCGCCCAATGAGCTGGTGTCTTCGTCTCGGAATGCGTCGTCTCTGTAGGAGTTAGGTTTGCGTTTCATATTATTTAGATTCTGTCTGTTCTGGGGACTCAACAGGTAGTAGTTTTTTATTTTTAACCGATCGGGCTTTTGTCATATTATGGCGTTAATAAGGTGGTGGCTACAGCCTGGGGACACTCCCGCTGCGTCTGGTGTTGGGTTCGCCGCGAGCGGGCGATCGCGAGTACCGCCTTGTCTGATTTTTCAGATTTCAATAAAATAGCTGAAAGTGGGATAGTCTTGCACGGGGGAAGAATCCGGCTCAAGATTATTCACAAATTTTAACATTTTACAAGTCAGGAGGTATAGATTAGTGTCTGTCGAAATTATTGAAAAGCGTTCTACAGTCCGCAAGCTTGCGCCGCGCTACCGGGTTTTGCTGCACAATGATGATTTCAATCCGATGGAATACGTGGTGCAGACTTTGATGGCGACTGTACCGAGTATGACTCAGCCACAGGCTGTGAATGTGATGATGGAAGCCCACACTAACGGGCGGGGACTTGTGATTGTTTGCGCTCTCGAACACGCGGAGTTTTACGCTGAAACGCTTAACAATCACGGATTGAGCAGCAGCATCGAACCTGACGATTAAAACAGTAGAGCCACTTGAAGGGCTTTGTCCGGCAGGTTTTTGACTCATACCCGATACGTTCATACCAAAAAGCCAAGGGTTAGGCCCCTGGCTTTTTGGTATATTACACTTCTTGCTCTCAATCGCAGACAAGATTGAATCATCTGCGTCGATCGATGTTGATCCGCTCGAAATCTGCGGTTAACCGGCTCGATCGAATATTTGTGCAAGAAATCTATTTAATGCGGTCGATCGGGAAACTTGAAGATTAGGGGTAGGGATCGACCAGACTGGAAGTGGTTCGGACGGTGGTTCGGACCTAGATCGGATCGATCGCCTGCTGCTATTCTCAAATCTCTACTCTCGATCTTAGGAAATTAATAACGTCCTCCGCCTCCGCCTCCGCCGCGAGAGAATTTTCCTGGGCCGCCACCGCCCCGGTTGCCGCCGCCCCGGCCGCCTTCATCTTCGCGGGGCTTAGCTTTGTTGACTTTGAGGTCGCGACCCATCCACTCAGCTCCGTCGAGAGCAGCAATCGCTGCATCTTCTTCTGCGTCTGTTGACATTTCTACAAAACCGAAGCCGCGGGGGCGACTGGTTTCCCTGTCGGTAGGTAGATGTACTCGCTTAACGGTTCCGTATTCGGCGAAGACGGTGGTGATGTCTTCTTGGGTAACTTGGTAGGATAAGTTACCGACGTATATCGACATGAGGAATAACTCCAAAAATTAGACAGTGCAAAGAGTTCAGTTTCGGAGAGTTCCCTGCCGATACAGAAGGGCAAGTTTTTAGACAATTCTGTAGCAATGAACAAAGCCTGCAACCGAATCTGATACACTTGGGATTTTAACACAGAATAGCTTCTTTTGAATAGCTTTCAGCAGTTAATTAGGTCTTGATAATTAAACGTAAAGTTTTTAGGGATTTAGAAGACGGGTTTCTCGCCCTGATGTTCGGTCAGTCGCCCGGACAGAAAGTTGTCGTACCTCCTACTGCAGGAAAGATACGTCCACTTTCCCAAAATTGGTACTCAAAGCTAGATTGAGGTTTTCTAGAGCTTTGACTAGCCACACTAGCCCTTCTCGCGTACAAAATTCGTAGTGGCCAAACAAAATTGCCAACCGCTTTTCTAGATAGGGCTTGACTTTGCCACAAATTAGCACGATTTTCAGCAGCAAACCTGTGGTTTGGGTGGCCCCGAGGTTTGAGATCAGGTCGATGAAGACAAAGTGGTTGGGCCGCGCAGGACTCTCTACTACTAAAAAGTTCAATAATTGGCTGCAAGTTCTGATCATTAAAAATTCGTTGAACTGGCGATCGTCGTTGTGGGGAAAGGTATTTTGTAGTTGCTTATACAGTTTTTCGTTAAATTGGCGTTGGCCGTAGCGATCGCCCGCCACAGAAGAAATCAGGTATTCGTACAAGTCGTCTTTAAAGGAGCCGTAGGTCTGGTTTGTGCTGGCGTTCGCCTTGAAGCGACCCGCTAGCTGTCTGTATGTATCAGCTCCTTCTACTTTTCCGACAAATTGCTTGAGAGCAAAGAACAGTTCCGGGTCGCTCAACAAGGTAGGGTTTTTTATAGTTTGTATATCTCTGCCGAAGGAAAGTGAGGTATGACGGCGCGCTACTTGGGCTTTTCTCACTTGGTGAGCGACGTATTGCGAGAGGTCGATTTCAAATTTCTGCTGCTTTTGGGCTTGGATGGTTTTAATGATTTTCTGCTGTTCGTAGGTGCTGTCGTCGCTGAGGAGGCAGTGTTTGTAGAGGTAAGGATACCGGGGAATTAAGGTTCCCAGGGCTAGGGTGGCGGGGGTTTTGGTGTTGCTGCTGTCTTCGTTGTTGTGGGTGATGACTTGGGCTAAGCGTTTGAGGGTTAGGTACTGTTCGCTTTGGGTAAATTGATTTACTAATTGGGGGATCGAGTGAGAAACCCGCGATCGACTGTATTTAGTTAATATTCTGGGGGCTTCCTCAAACACAGCGATCAATTCGGGGATGGCTGCTTGCTTGCTGGGGTATGTTTGCCAGCGGTTGATCGGAATATGGCAGCAGCGGTTGAGGATGTACTTAAATTCTTGTTGGGCGTATTTTGAGGCTGCTATTTTTTCGAGTGCTTCGACGACGGCGCGATCGGGATATCCGATACCGTGGATAAACAAAGTACGAAATCGGCTGATGAGTTCGGCCGGCTGCTCTACTTGTACCAACTCTAGCAAGTGGTTGTAAAGTAACTGTTTTTCTTCTTCGTGGCTTTGTCTGTTGTAGTCGTTCACCGTGGATTAACCCTCCGAGGATTTGATACGAGCTTGCAGCGCCCTGGGCACAGATGAATTTTGGCAGAGTCGAGCACCACAATTGAGCCAACCTAGCTTTTCCTCGGACGGGGCGCGAGGGGCGAAAGCGGTCAGCACAGACAGTCGATCAATGTTCTTTGCTTAATTAAACTATTTACCAACACCAGCATTACATGAATTGTTGACAATCAGCAAGGCCTAAAATCACCATATTTTTTGTAAAGTGTTGGTAAAAATGCGGGAGCATCTCAGTTTTGTATTTATAGTGCGAGCTTAATATTTCCCACGGCGGATATATCCGCAAGCTAGGCGGGACAGCACGGCGTGAAAACAAGACTTTTTGCAAACGCGAGATGCTCCCTAAAAATGTGGGTTGGTTCGAGCGGATTTATGGGTAAGCGGAGGATTTAGTATGAGAATTTTTACTGTCAGATCGTGTCCGGTAGATTACCAGAATAAAAACGGATCTGTGTGGAATGCAAGTCCGCAACAAGCTGGCCTTACATCCACACGTATATTTACTTATTGCGGTCGATCGACCGTAGATATCAATCCTAATCGGCCGCCCTCTGTAA
Source organism: Tychonema sp. LEGE 07196 (assembly GCF_963890365.1). Classification (NCBI taxonomy): domain Bacteria; kingdom Bacillati; phylum Cyanobacteriota; class Cyanophyceae; order Oscillatoriales; family Microcoleaceae; genus Tychonema; species Tychonema sp. LEGE 07196. The sequence goes on from NZ_CAWPRX010000092.1 coordinate 8,810, forward strand.
TAAGGTTTATCTCAATTGTCTATGGTGATTGAGGGGAAGAGGGGGAGAGAAATCCTTCGACTTCGCGATCGGGTAAAGAGAGAGGGGAGAAGATTTTTGATCGATCGTCAAAATATACAATTTAAAGGCAGTACAGCTTACCCTTTTCGATTGGGGCATTAGGGATGTTGCATTAAAAAATTGGAAATGACTGATAACTGCTAGGGTTGAGATCAGGGACTCGATCGGTTGAATTCTTTGATTGAAGCTGGTTTGAGTTGAATTTGAGGTCAAGCGAGGTAGGATTAACTGTGAAAATAATTATTTGAAATGTGAGTGCTGCTAATATGGTCTGTCGCGTAAGTATCGCCCGACTTGCTGAAATTTTAAATGTACCTTTACCTGCCGTGTCTGAGGACATTTTGACAGTTGTAGGGACAGGTATTGCCACGGATACGCGCACTCTTGAGGGTGGCGAAGTATTTTTGGCGCTGCGGGGAGACAATTTTGACGGGCATAAATTTGTGGCTAAAGCCCGGGATTTGGGGGCGATTGCGGCGGTGGTCGATCGCGATTGGCAAGAAGAAATTGCTAATTTTCCGCTGTTGCGCGTTGACGATACTTTAAAAGCTTACCAGACGATCGCCCGTTGGTGGCGCGACCAGTTCAGTATACCTATAGTTGCTGTTACAGGTTCTGTCGGTAAAACTACTGCTAAAGAGTTAATTGCGGCAGTTTTATCAACCAGGGGAAATGTACTTAAAACTCAATATAACTACAACAATGAAATTGGAGTCCCAAAAACTCTATTGGAGCTTTCGCCGTCACACAATTATGCTGTAATTGAAATGGGAATGCGCGGGCGGGGCGAAATTGCCCTGCTATCGCAAATTGCGCGTCCTACTGTGGCGGTAATTACTAACACTGGAACGGCGCATATCGGGCGACTGGGTTCGGAAGATGCGATCGCAATCGCTAAGTGCGAACTGTTAGCCGAAATGCCTGCTGATAGCATTGCTATTCTCAATCACGATTCTGACAGATTAATCCCAACTGCGGCGCTTTTTTGGCATGGAAAAACTTTAACCTACGGTTTAGAAGGCGGGGAATTGTGCGGGGAATTGCTAGGTAATGATACCATTTCTGTAGAAGGTATGCAACTGCCGCTGCCGCTAGCTGGACGGCACAATGCTGTAAATTATTTGGCTGCTTTGGCTGTAGCAAAAGTGTTAGATATTGATTGGGAAGTGTTACAGCAAGGTTTGTCGGTGGAGTTACCGGATGGAAGGGCGCGCCGCTACGATTTACCCGATGATATTGTGATTCTTGACGAGACTTACAATGCTGGTTTGGAGTCGATGTTAGCGGCTTTGAGGTTGTTAGCGGATACTCCGGGAAAGCGCCGGATTGCGGTGTTGGGTACGATGAAGGAATTGGGCGACAGGGCGATCGAATTTCACCGACAAGTGGGAAAAGCGGCGCGAGATTTAAAGCTTGATGCTTTGTTTGTGTTTGCGGATTTTGAGGAAGCGGCGGCGATGGCTGCGGGTGCGGCTGGTTTGCCTTTTGTGGAGGTTGGAGATATTACGGCGCAAAATGGGCGGGAAGATTTAGCAAAGCAGTTGTTGGGATTTGTGGAAAAGGGCGATCGTATTTTATTTAAAGCTTCTCATTCGGTGGGATTGAATCGAGTTGTGGAGAAGTTTCGCGCGGAACTTGCTGGCGAATAAATGTTAATTTGGTTCGAGCGCAATTTTTGTAAGGGCGGGTTCACCAACAATACCTACCAATAATTGACAATCCCAAAAACCCGCCCCGACCGGGATATTATGGTTAATTGGTCGGACATGATATCATGTCCGCTGGAGCGATCGCAATCAAATAGGTTCGCAGTCAAAACTAAAGTCCTCATAAAAATTTGAGGACTGAAGTTATCACTACAAATTTATGTGTTACCCAACAGCTTCTTATACCAAAAGTACGATCGCCCTGCTTCACTCTCCTGACTGAATTTGACTCCTCACCCACTCCCGGAACAACCGCAGCAAAGCCTTTTCTTTTGTAGTCTTTTTCAGTTCCAAAAACCTGAGCATTTCAGACTTCGACAGAAAAGGAAAGGTTGGAGAAACCTCGCACTCTGCGTATTCATTGCCTTCTAACTGATAGATGATTAAACGCTTGCCATCGTAGCGCCAAACTTCAGGTACGCCCAAACTTGCGTAAAGTTCGAGACGATCGATCGAACTGCTGGTAATGTCAATTTCAATAGCTAAATCTGGTGGTGGGTCTTCATTGAGATCGATTTGTTCTTTATTCCAGACAACATCTTCATTCTGAATGTAGTAACATTTATCAGGTTCTAACCCTCGTGCCAAATCTTGGCGCTTGCAGGTTAGTGAACCCATGCTGCAAATGTCAAGATTTAATTCATCGGTTAGAAGTTCCACAAAGTTTCCTAACAGTTCTCCAGATTTTTCGTGGGGTGCTGATGGAGTCATAATTTCTAAATTTCCGCGATCGTAAGTCAGGCGAATTCCCGGCTGTTCGGCGAGTTCGTTTACCAGAGATTCATAAGTCTGCCAACTAATATTTTTCAGCAGAAATCCGGCTTTTGGGGTTTGAATCAGGGTGGCTGTCATGGCTACCTGCCTGGGTCTTAAATTATTAGTTGTATTTTAGCAAATATAAATTTTCGATCGATCGCGAAACCGCAGATTAACGCAAATCAACGCAGATAATTTTAACTGTTTTGGACGCACCAAGATAGCCAGAAACCGGGTTTTTAGCTAATCTCGTCGCTGTGGCGAAGGATGTGAAAAAAAACAGGTTTCTGGCTCCTGGCGAGTAAATCAAAGAAACCGGGTTTTTAGCCAATCTCGTCGCTGTGGCGAAGGATGTGGAAAAAACCCGGTTTCTGGCTATCTTTTCGTGGAGTGCGATCGATCTATTCGTAGGCGCAAGCCGGGGCGAAGCCATCGCACTTAATACACTACTTCGCAGCTTGACGCTCTTTTGCCGCCTTGATCACTTCTTCCGCGATGTTGCTTGGACAAGGAGAATAGTGGGAGAACGACATGGAGAATTGTCCGCGCCCAGATGTCATGGTACGCAAGTCGCTAATGTAGCCAAACATTTCGCTCAACGGCACATCTGCCTTGATCCGCGCTCCTGTCTGACTTGTCTCCTGAGCTTTCATCATCCCGCGGCGGCGGTTGAGGTCGCCGATTACGTCGCCCATGTAATCATCTGGAGTGAATACATCGACATTCATAATCGGTTCCAGCAACTGAGGGCCTGCTTTGGGGATTGATTGACGATAGGCTGCTTTGGCAGCAATTTCAAAGGCCATCGCTGAAGAGTCAACCGGGTGGAAACCTCCATCCAGCAAGGTGAATTTCAAGTCTAAGCAAGGGAATCCAGCTAAGACGCCTTTATCGACGCAGCTTTCAAAGCCTTTTTCGACTGCCGGCCAATATTCTCTCGGTACACTACCACCAGTCACTTTTGACTCGAATATGAAGCCACTTCCAGGCTCACCAGGCTCGATCACGTAGCCGATTTTGGCGAATTGACCGGAACCACCTGATTGCTTTTTGTGGGTGTAATCGTCTTCGAGGCGCTTGGTAATCGACTCGCGGTAGGCTACTTGCGGTTCGCCAACTTCTACTTCGACGCCGTGGGTGCGCTTGAGAATGTCTACTTTGATGTCGAGGTGTAACTCGCCCATCCCTTTGAGAATCATTTCGCCGCTTTCTTGATCCGTCACCATGTGGAAGGATGGATCTTCTTGCACCATCTTGGTGAGGGCTGCTCCCATTTTTTCTTCGCCGCCTTTCACCTTCGGTCTGACCGAAATCGAAATAACGGGATCGGGGAATACCATCGGCTCTAGGGTGGCGGGATTTTTGGGGTCGCAGAGGGTGTGTCCGGTGCGGACGTTTTTCATGCCGACGATTGCCACAATGTCGCCTGCTTGCGCGGATTCAATTTCTTCGCGAGAGTTGGCGTGCATTTCTACCAAACGGCTGATGCGCTCGGTTTTGCCTGTGGCGGTGTTGAGTACGGTGTCGCCTTTAGACAGCTTACCGGAGTACAGGCGCGTGAAGGTTAGAGCACCGTAGCGATCGTCCATGATCTTAAACGCCAGTGCCCGCAACGGTCTGTCTGGATCGACGATCGCAAACTCGCCGGTTTCTTCGCCATCGAGATCGACTTCTGGCTGCGGTGCAACTTCCATCGGGTTTGGCAGATAGTCAACCACGGCATCCAGTACCAACTGCACGCCTTTGTTTTTAAACGATGAGCCGCAGTAGGTGGGGAAAAATGCCCGATCGCGAGTACCTTTGCGAATACAGCGCTTGAGGTCGTCAATACTCGGTTCGTTGCCTTCGAGATATTGTTCCATCAGAGCGTCGTCTTGCTCGACGGCGAGTTCGATCAACTGTTCGCGATATTTCTCGACATCATCGACCATATCGGCCGGAACTTCCTCGATTGTGTAGTTCAGCGGGTCGCCGGAGTCATCCCAGATCCAGGCTTTGCGGGTCAGCAAATCGACTACGCCGCAAAACTTTTCTTCGATGCCGATCGGCAATACCATCACCATCGGTTTAGCTGCGAGGATTGTATCTACTTGCTTGACAACGCGGTAAAAATCTGCGCCGGTGCGATCGAGCTTGTTGATGTAGACGACGCGAGCGACTTTGGAATCGTTAGCGTAGCGCCAGTTTGTTTCCGATTGCGGTTCAACTCCACCGGAACCGCAGAATACACCGATGCCACCATCGAGCACTTTCAGGGAACGGTAAACCTCGATCGTGAAATCGACGTGTCCGGGGGTATCGATGACGTTGAGTTGATGGTTGTTCCAGAAGCAAGTGGTAGCAGCGGATTGAATCGTAATACCGCGCTCTTGTTCCTGTTCCATGAAGTCAGTCGTCGCCGCGCCGTCGTGAACTTCACCTGTTTTGTGGATTTTGCCTGTCAGTTTCAGGATTCTTTCAGTTGTGGTGGTCTTGCCAGCATCTACGTGGGCGAAGATGCCGATATTTCGATAAAGAGTGAGATCTTTCATAATTACTGTTGAGATTAAATGCGACGAACCGTCGGCGACCACCTGCAAGCGTGACAAGCGAGGAATCAATGTTGCCTTTGGGGCCATTACAGGCTAGATTTCTTTTCCCCTGTTTCTGGCATACCTATCTTAATTTTGACACTTTTGAGTCATTCCTGCGAAGCATTCTTGGGTGATTGACTGCTGGCCGGACTTTGACGCGGGTGATTCTTGACAGTTTGACGGGATGCGCTACCAGAGTGGCGTTACCTTCCCTCGCTGTCTGCAAGCGATTCGCGGGAGAGCATCTGTGTTTGGCATGGATAGTGCTTGCTGGTAGTGCTCTGAAAAAAAAATACGGTAGTGGTGCATATAGCCTTTCTCAAAAAGGGGAGGTACAGGTTTAGGTTTTAGATACTTCGACTCCCTTCGACTCCCTTCGACTTCGCTGTTCGGGCAAGACGCTGGCTCACAAGTCGCGATCGTACAAGTTTTAGATTTTAGATTGGGGGATTGAGGGATTGATGGCTCTATCGATTGATGCCTCATCTTTATGCTCTATCGTTAAATTATACTAATTCCAAATCTTTTGCAAATTGAGAACAAAACCCGGCAAAACATCTTCCCCAGAAAGGGTTTGAGGAGATTGCAATATTTCTACACTTCTACCGAGGCGGTAAATTTCAACTTCCCGTTTTTTGCGGTTAATCAACCAACCCAAACGGCAGCCGTTTTCTATATATTCTTGCATTTTTTCTTGAGTCTTTTTCAAGCTGTCGCTGGGCGATACTAATTCAATGACAAAATCGGGACAAAGCGGGATAAATTTTTCTCTTTGTTCGGGTGTTAAAGCTTGCCAGCGAGATTTTTCTACCCAAGAAGCATCGGGAGAGCGATCGGCTTTGTTGGGCAGGGTAAATCCTGTGGAGGAATCAAACACTTCGCCGAGTTCGGTTTGTTCGTTCCAAATTCCCACCTGTAAGTTAAGTTTTGAGTTGCGTTTACCTGTTTCTCCTCCGGTTGGCGGCATGGCGATTAATTCTCCGTTGGCGCTGCGTTCTAATTTTAAATCGGGGTTTAATTCGCACAGTTGGTAGAACTGTTCGGAAGTTAGTTTGATTATGGAGTTGAGGTTTAAGGTGATAGCAGTCATTATTATTTACCTGCTGTTTGTATAAACTTGATTAAGAATTAAAAATGAAACATCCCATTTTTAATTCTTAATTCTTAACTTCTAATTTTACTGCAATTGTTTGATTCTGTTGAGCGCATCTTGATAGGCGCTGGTTCTCCCGCCTTGTTTGTAAAGTTCTGCTGCTTTTTGAAAGTCGGCAATTGCTTTTGGTTTGTCTTCTGTTTCCAGGTAAGCTAAAGCTCGGTTGTAGTAAGCGTCGGCAAAACCGGGATTGGCTGCGATCGCCTGCGTGTATGCTTCAATAGCAGTGGAACCGCGCGTGGTTTCGGATTGGGGCAAGCCGGAAGTGATGAAAGTGCGGGCATTACCGATATTAAAATACAATTCTGGGGTATATTTTGGCTTGAAAGCCAGTGCTCTGTTGAAATCGGCGATCGCCTCCCAAGCATCTCCTTGATCTAACCGCGAAAGTCCTCGAAAATAATAGGCTTGGGCATCTTGCGGATTGGCGGTGGATACCGGGCCGGTAGTTGCGGGAGTATTGTCTACTTTCAACTCAGATTTGTTCATTCCCGCCGCCACTAACTTCGCGATAAATGTATTGATGGGAACTGCTGCATTAAATCCGGTTTTGATCGGGGCGACTTCGCCGGAACTGGTTTGGGCAAAACCGAATTCGCCTTGTCCGTGCAAACCGATGACTCGGGCTTCGGAGTCGAAAACTGGCCCGCCGCTCATACCGCTCCAAGTTACTGCCTGATACCGCAAATTGTAACCTTCGGGGCGGTTGTGCGGGCGGCTGGTCACGAGTCCGGGAGAGAGTTCTGGTTCTCTTTCTGCGCCGAAGAGTCCGCCCGTAGCGGGATAGCCGTAAACGTAGATTTGACTGCCGATGACGGCTAGATCGGAATCTGCGATCGTCGCGACTGGATATTCTTCGGGACTTTCAAATTTGACTACTGCTAAATCTGGATCTGTGGCTGCTGTTTGCAAGCGGGTGACTGCGGTTGCTTGATAGTTTTTGCCGATCGAGGTGCGAACGGTATATTTAACGTCTGCTTTTTCTACAACGTGGTTGACTGTTAAAACTGTGTAAGTTTTGCCTGTTTTGGCAATAATTACGCCTGAACCGTCTCCTAGGGAACTGTTAATTTGTACTGTCAGCGGCCCGGCAATGTTGGCGACTTCTTGGGCTGTTTTGGCGATCGCGGGCTGGCTGATGACTATGGTTAAGGCTGCGGTAGTTCCTGCTAGCACGCTGCTTAAGGTGTCGAAACGAGAAAAATATTTATTCATGGTATTGGGAATTTGTAGTTGGGTAGCGGGAGTTGGTGGCGGTTGGCGATTTTTGTTTTTTTGTTTTTAGTTGGATTAGTGGGTTGACGCTCGTGCGATCGGCTTTGTTCTTTAGTGATAATTTTACTCGCTTTTTTGTTCCGCAATTCCCCGATTTCGGCCCCGGACACGCCTTTGCCGTTTCCCTACAGATGCTAGCTGGCGCACGATGCCCATCCTACTTATTAAAACGCAACAATACATGACTCAAACTCAGTGCTTAGTTCTTCTTTCGTCATTGTTCCCCGTGCGACTTCCATGACCAAATTATATGCTCGATCGTCCGTTAAATTTAGAGCGCAACCATTCAATCGCAAAAAGGTATCTGCCACAGCAAAAGCCGTTCTCTTATTGCCGTCCATAAATGGATGATTCATCGCTAGATGGTAGAGATAGGCGGCAGCTTGTTCGCTAATTGTTGGATGCAAAAGTTGACCGCCAAAAGTTGCTTGAGGTTGAGCCAAAGCTGACTCTAACAAGCCTTCATCTCTAACCCCGGAAGTGCCACCAAAGCTAGAAATTTGGTCTTCATGAAGTTCTAGGACTTCATCTATCGAGATAAATCTAGGAGTTTGCAAGACGACGGTAAACCTCCTCTCGTTCTTTTTTAGATGCTAAGTAAGCATTCCAAACATCACTTTTTTCTGACTTTACAGGGTGTTTTGCCTTGAGGGCTAGTACAAAATCCAGAACTTCTTTCAACATGGGTTCTGGTACTCGATCGAGTTCTTGAAGAAGTTGGTCTTTTGCGCTCATGTTTCCTCCTAGTTATTTTATTATTTTACAACCCGCAGATTAGATAATCAATGGCTGAGTAAAACTCGGCGGTTGAAACTGCGTCTATACAAACGAATTCAGCCTCCGCCGACTGCAGGTTAGAGCAAACTTACAAAGTTTGATATTTTGTGGCCCATTGGACGATCGCCTCAGTCAGCCCGTCTAACGTATATTCTGTGGCTTCTACGTCTACTTTACCCAATAATTTCAGGCAGCTTTTGGACGTTTCTGGCCCGATCGAGGCGATGCAAACATTTTCTAACCAATCCTCAGATAAAGACAATTCTGGGTTTTTATCTATGAGATTGCAAAAGTTATGCACGGTTTTGGAACTGGCAAAGGTTATGATATTTACGGCTTGATTTTGAAGTGCTGCTAGGGCGATCGGAGCGATTGTTTCGGGACAGCAAGATTGGTAAGCTGGTACTTCGATTACTTGCGCTCCTTTGGCGGTGAATTCTTTGACTAAAACTTCTCTGCCGCCGCTTTCTACTCTGGGAAATAGAATCTTGCAGTTTTGCAAGTTATCGGGGAAGTTTTCTATTAGGGAGTCGGCGACGAAGTTGGGGGGAATAAAGTCTGGTTGTAGAGAGTGCGATCGCAAACTTTCTGCTGTTTTTTTGCCTACTACTGCGATTTTAATGCCAGACAAGCTGCGCGCGTCTTTGCCTTTTGCTTGCAATCTTTCAAAAAACCAGTCTACAGCGTTGTGGGATGTGAGAATTAACCAATGAAAGCTTGACAATTGTGCGATCGCCCTGTCTAATGGTTCCCAAGTGGACGGCGCGCTAATTACCAAGGCGGGCATTTCGATCGCGCGGGCTCCTAGTTGCTGGAGTCGATCGCTAAATTGATTGGACTGGGAAGCTGCGCGGGTGACTAAAATCGTTTTTCCGGCTAGCTGCTGGCTGTTGTTAGAAATGACTGGTGTAACGCTCATGTTTGTGTTTTCCGATCCGATTAAATATTCGCGCAATCTGACTACTTCTCCAATGACGATCGCGCAAGGCGATAGAGATTGACCTGCTGTTTGCTGTACGATGTTGAACAGAGTTCCGATCCAGATTTTCTGTTCGGGGCGGCTGCAATCTCGGATAATGGCGATCGGTGTTTCGGGCGATCGCCCGTGTTTTTGCAATTGCCAAATTATCTCGCTTAAATTGCGTCCTCCCATCAATATTACCAAAGTTTCAATCCGCACTAATGCTTCCCATTCTAAAGCATCTGTTTCGTGGGCGCTCATCACTGCAAAACAGCGGCTCATCACCGGATCTGTGAGGGGAATTCCTGCTAGCATTGGTGCGGCTAATGCGGATGAAATTCCGGGTACTACTTCAAACTCGCAGCCTGCTGTTATCAATGCTTGAATTTCGGAACTGGAGCGACCAAAAATAAACGGATCGCCGCTTTTGAGGCGCACTACTTGTTTGCCTAACTTGCACTGTTCTACCAGCAAGCGGTTGATTTCTTGCTGCTGGGTGGAAGGTTTTCCGCCACGTTTCCCAACTTCGATTTTCCGACAAGTTACGGGGATTAATTCGAGTTGTGGGATGTCGATGAGAGCGTCGTAGATTAAAACTTCGGCTTGGGATAGCAGTTTGTGCGATCGCACTGTCATCAAGTCACAATCTCCGGGCCCCGCGCCGACTAGATAAACTTTTCCTTTTGGGTTTTTCATAAGTCATCCTCGATAGTATAATTTAAGTCATTAGTCATTAGTCATTAGTCATTAGTCATTAGTCATTAGTCATCTTGCCCGCTCGCGAAGTCGAAGGGTAGTCATTAGTCATGTTTTGCTGTCCTCCCCGAGCTTTCCGTCCAACGTTATCAGGAAAAAGGAAGAAGGAAGAAGGAGCAACCATCAAATAACAAATAACAAATAACAAATAACTAATGCCCAATGCCCTGTTTGACCAATGCCCAATTCCCTGTTTGGCTAATTCCTAACCAAAAATCCTATATTTATGCAGATTATCATCATCACGGCCGCCGATGCAAATTACTTTGAGCTGGTGCGAGGCACTATTTTATCGGTGCGGGAAAAATCAGAGGGTGCAAATGTGGCGATCGGCTTTTTCGATCTCGGCTGCACTTCCCAACAGTTGCAGTGGCTGGAAACACAAGTTAATATCATTAAAAAACCCGATTGGGACTTTGACTTTCCCGGCAGAAATGAAGCTCCAGAACATTTAAAAGGATTATTAGTTAGACCTTGTTTGCGAAAATACTTTCCCAATTTTGATATATACCTTTGGATAGATGCGGATGCTTGGGTTCAAGACTGGAGAGCAATTAATTTGTTAGTTGAAGGAGCCTCGCGCCGGGGACTGGCAATTGTTCCCGAAGTTCACAGGGCGAGCTTGCAGCAGTACGGACAACTTCCTCAATTTTGGTCGTGGGTTTATCAACAATATGAAGCTAACTTTGGTGAAAAAATTGCTAAGAAATTCTACAGTTATCCGATATTAAATGCCGGAGTTTTTGCACTACGAAAAGATGCTTTACACTGGGAAGCCTGGGCTGATAAACTCCATCAAGGATTGCAAAAATCCGGCTGTGTCATGACAGATCAATTTGCCCTCAACCTCGCTGTTTACAGTGGCGAATTGTTCAATCTCACTGAAATGCTGCCAGCTTGGTGCAATTGGATATTCAACGGTTTGCCCGTCTGGGACAAGCAGCGAGCCTGTTTTGTGGAGCCGTACTTGCCGCACGGGGCGATCGGCATTTTGCATTTAGCGGGACGCCAGCAGTTTGACCGAGTACAATTGACTGCAACTGACGGCGACCTACTGGAAATCAGCGTCCGTTACCAATCTAAAAAACAGCAAAAAATGACAGAAAAACCACCTGTAATCAGCACAAATAATGTATTACATCGCGCCGATTACGTCTCCCCAGGTTTCCAAATAATTAGACCAGACTGCTATTTCCCTAATATGATTTTGACCGATCCAAATACGAGTGACTGGCCTTATTTACGCCGGGAAATTCCGCATAATTGGTATGCAGACAAGCGCTATCCATTCATCGGATTTTTGAATCGCGACGAAGCACACATCCTTTACAATACAGCCCTGCAATTTTCGGGTAAAAAAGCTTTAGAAATAGGTTGCTGGCTGGGATGGTCTGCCTGTCATTTAGCCCTAGCAGGAGTTGAATTAGATGTCGTCGATCCGCTGTTAGAAAGAGACGACATCAGACAAAGCGTCATAGATTCAATTCAAGGAGCTCTCAATGCGTCGGGAGTTCAAACTACCGTCGAGCTAATACCCGGTTACAGCCCCCAACGAGTAGAAGAATTTGCCACTCAATTCAACCGCCAATGGTCGTTAATTTTTATTGACGGAGAACACGGAGGTGATGGGCCATTAAATGATGCAATTGCTTGCGAAAAATTGGCAGAAAAAGATGCAATAATTTTATTTCATGACTTAGCTGCTCCCGATGTGGCTAAAGGTTTAGATTACTTGAAACAAAAGGGATGGCATACTCTAATTTATCAAACAATGCAAATTATGGGTGCTGCTTGGCGGGGCAATGTCGAGCCTGCAAAACATCAACCAGATCCCAATATTTCCTGGGAGTTGCCAGCACATTTGCAAGGCTATGATGTTAGTGGAAATTCTCAAATCTCCACCGAAATTATTCAAAATCAACCGTCATTTTATACAAGAAGTTTTTACGAATTAATCGGACAAGGTACTCGTAGTTCAGCTCAAGAAATTATTGCTTTATTGTTAGAATTGATGCAACCAGTCAAGCCACAAAGTGTTGTAGATGTTGGTTGCGGTACGGGAAGCTGGTTAGCCACTTGTCAAAAGTTGGGAATTGCTGACTGTTTGGGAATAGATGGCGATTATGTCGATCGCACTCTGTTAGAAATTCCCTTAAATCAGTTCAAGTCTTACGACTTAAAGCAACCGCTGCAAGTAGAAAGAAAATTTGACTTGGCAATTTCTCTGGAAGTTGCGGAACACTTACCCAGTACCTGTGCAGAAAACTTGGTTAATTCTCTAACTAAACTAGCACCGATAATTCTGTTTTCGGCGGCAATACCATTTCAAGGCGGTGTCGAACACGTTAACGAACAGTGGCCGCAATATTGGGCTTATTACTTTCAACAAAACGGTTTTGCAGTCATTGACTGCTTGAGAAAAAAAATATGGAACAATGAAAAAGTCGAGCCTTGGTATGCTCAGAATATCTTAGTTTTTGTGAAAGAAGAACACTTGTCGAGATATCCGAGGTTAGTGAAGGAGTATCAAAATACCGATCTGAATCAATTGGCGATCGTTCATCCAAAGATTTATTTTGACAGCTTACAAGTGGCTAGAAATTCTAGCGAGAATTCACACTCAAACCATCCACAAAGTGTAAAGCAAGTCGCAGCTTCGCCGCAGCTTGCAAGTCAACCTTTGATATCTGTGATTATTCCCTGTTACAATCAATCTCATTTTTTACCGCAAGCAGTAACTAGCGTTATCAACCAAACTTACAAAAATTGGGAAATAATCATTATCAATGATGGCAGTTTAGATACTACTAGCACAGTCGCCAAACAATTGATAGCAGCCAATCCCCAGTATCAAATTAGGCTAATAGAACAAGCTAATCAAGGGATATCAATAGCTAGAAATACTGGCATATCGGCCGGCAACGGCGAATACATAATGCCCTTAGATGCCGATGATATTTTAGCTCCCAATGCCTTGATTTGTCTTTTAGAAATATGTCTAAAATCACAAGTACCTTGCATAGCATTTGGTTCTTATCAACTTTTTGGCGGCAATGAAAATCACACCATACCCAGTTATGATTTATATTCACCAAAAAACATCAAACAATCTAATATGATTTGCACGTCTTCATTGTATCACAAATCAGTTTGGAATTTGGTCAACGGTTACAAAGCAGAGATGAAAGAAGGTTATGAGGATTGGGAATTTTGGGTTAATTGTCACAAACATAGTATTCCTTTTTGGGGAACGAGAGAAATAGTTCTTAATTATCGTCACGTTCATGGTTCTAGAAATCAAAAAGCTCAACCATACCATGATAAATTGGTAGCACAAATTGTTTCTTACAATCCAGAACTATACGATATTGAAAGTGTAAATAGTGCTAACAAACTATTGGATTCAAGGGTAAATTAATCTTTTTTATAAAAACTAAAGTCTTTACTACGAACAATTTTCCGAAAGTTTGTAGTCAGGACTTTAGTGTTGTCTACATATCAGCAATTACATCCAAAAAACGCTTAACTTGTTTTTCCCAAGTCCAATCAAGCATAAAATTAGCGGCAGCTAAACCGCGATTTTTTGCTTCTGTGTGATTAGTATAAACTTGCTCCAAAGCATCGACTACTTCTGCAACATCCGACTCTCCCCAACCTTCTACACCGGGAAAATGAGCTGTCGGTTTAACTCGTCCCTGATGCGATAAAGGATAGCAAATATTGCTGTAAATCAAGTCTAAATGGCCAGTATTTGCTGATAAAATAGTCGGAATTCCGCAGGCCATACTTTCCATTGCGACTAAATTAGTGCCGCCTTCGCAGCGGTTGGTGAAAACAGCGCAGTCGGCTTCTCGCAAAATTTGTCCTGAGAGGTGATTGGGAATTAAGCCGATGTCGATAAAAGATTCAACTGGCAAACCGTTGGCTGCTAACCATTGGGAAATTCCTAAACTTCCGTCGCGGTTGATGTTGGGAAATCCCGCAACGTTTCCGGTTTGTTCCATTCCCAGCATATATTGAGGCCAAAAGTTGTGCCACGCTGTTAGTAACAGCGCTTCTGGATGCGAGGCGCGAAATTGTTTGAATGCGGCAATTACTATGTCTTGGCCTTTGCGATATTCTAGTTTGCCGCCGGAGAAAATGACGAAGCGATCGCCAAATAGATTAGATTTGGGTGCAGGATGGAAAATTGTCGGGTCAATTCCTTGATTTACCATCGCCACATTTGTTAAGCCGCAGCTTCGCAAAACATCGGCATTCCAGTTAGAACCGGCGACAATCGCGCTATATTTTTTGGCTTTTTCTAGTGCTTCTGCTGTGATTCGCGTGTCTTCAAAAAAGATGACTCCTACTTGACAATCGCTGGTAATTTGATTCTCAACTCCCGACGAAACTAAATTATTTCCCAAACCGTAAAGTACGGGAAAGTTGCAAGCAATTTGTTTGTCAGAATTCGCGGTTACTAATTCCTGAAAATCTTTCTGTTTTTCTATTACGGGCAATAACAGCGATTTGTGCAGCGGATTGATTGACTCTGAGGTGATGGATGGCGGTGCTAAAAGTGCTACTTTCCAGGCGGGATTTCGCAGCAGTTGCAGTGTTAAATTCATGCCGTAAATTCCCCAGCCGCTGGTGATGCTGAGCGGCCAACTGATGCCAATTCCTGTTATTTGTGGCCGGGTTTCTGGTGGGAGATTTTGAGGAATTAGCAGGGGCGGTGTGTTGGTTTCCTGCCCTTGGGAAGTATAAATTAGCTGTTCTAGGGCTGCTTTTACCCGATCGCCCACACCATCCCAATCACCCGGTTTTTCCGGGCGAAACAACCGCACAGTGGGATACCAAGGGCTGTCTTCGCGATCGAGCATCCACCGCCAATCCGGCATAAAAGACAGCAAAATCCACACCGGTTTCCCCAACGCCCCGGCTAAATGCGCCACAGCAGTATCGACGCAAATTACTAAATCCAGTTGGGAAATAATCGCTGCAGTGTCGGCAAAATCAATGCAATGTTTGCTCAAATCTTGAACTTGCTGTTGATTTAATAAAGCGTAATCCTTCGCTGGCAAATCTTTTTGCAGGCTGTAAAAACTCGCTCCCGGAACATCTAAAAACCTTGCAAAATTGCTCAACTTACACGAGCGATCGTTGTTTTTGCGGTGCAGCGGGCCGCCCGCCCACACAATACCTACTTTTAGTTTATTGTTCGGCTCTAAGAAAAATTTACCATCCTCTGGCGGAGCTAAATAAGGAATATTTACAGGTATATTTTCCAAAGTTGTTCCCAGAATTCTGGGCAAACTCATTAGCGGCGTTTGTACTTGAAAATCCACCATATCTTGCGGCTTTGTTACTACAAGATCGATTCCGGCAACTTTTTCAAACAAACGCTTCAGCGACAGATGACAAGCCACAATAACTTTGCCACCTTTTTGCTTAACTAAAGGCGCGTAGCGGATAAAATGAATGGTGTCGCCCAAACCTTGTTCGGGGTGCAACAATATTGTTTTTCCCTGCAAATCTGAACCGTCCCAAAGCGGTTGATCGAAATATCTGGGTTCCAATTCTTGAGTTTGCCAGCGCGATTCGTATTCGGCAAAACCGCGCTCGAAATTTCCAGTTAAGAGCAAAGCTAAGGCTAGTCTCAAACGCCAATTTGGCGAGTTGGGACGTAATTGAATTGCTTTATTGTAGAATTCGATCGCCTCTGCGACTTTTCCCTCTTCCGCGAGGGCACAACCCAAGTACAAGTTTGTTTCGCTGAGATTGGGATTAATTGCTAGGGCTTGTTTGTAGTGCGAAATAGCCTCAACTATTTGCCCGTTTTCCTGTTCGATCTCGCCTAAATAACTGTGGGCTGCGGCGTGGTTGGGCGAGGCGGCAATTACTTGTTTGTAGCGAGCCGCGGCTTCGGCTTTTTTCCCTTGTTTTTGCAAGGCATTTGCTATGTGATAATCGACATCGATTGCTGTCAGTTTGCAATCGGAGGTGAGACTAGGCTGTGGCGAAGAATCCCTCGCAACAGCCGAGGATGTTGTTAACTCTTGCAAAGCTGCTTTTACGCGATCGAATACTTCCTCCCAATCGCCCGGTTTTTGCTGGCGAAACAGCCGCGCCGTCGGATACCAAGGGCTGTCTTCGCGCTGCAACATCCACCGCCAATCCGGCGCAAAACACAGCAAAATCCATACCGGTTTGCCCAAAGCACCGGCTAAATGCGCCACAGCAGTATCAACAGAAATTACTAAATCTAGTTGCGATACCACCGCCGCAGTATCGGCAAAATCGTTCAAATTGTCGCTCAAATCGATCGCGGAAGTTTGAGTCAACAAAGTACGATCGCCCGCCGATAATTTTTTCTGAAGACTGTAAAAAGTTACGCCCGGAATATCTAACAATTTCAGAAAATAGCTTAAATCACTCGATCGCACAAAATCCTTCAAATGTTCCGAACTTCCCGCCCACACAATTCCCACTTTCAAATTGCGATTCCCTACGGGATAGCTGCGCTTCACGGAGTTTAGGGAAAATTGCCAATTCGGCGGCGCTGCTAAATAAGGAACATTTGCCGGTATATTTTCTAAATTTGTTCCCAGAATGTGCGGCAAACTCATCAGCGGTGCTTGCACTTGAAAATCGGACAATTCGTCCATCCGCACCGCCACTTGTTCGATGCCAGGAATCTGCTTGAATAAACGCTGGAGTTCTTGATAGCAAGAAAGGATTACTTTGCCGCCTTTTTGCTGCACGATTGCCGCGTAGCGCACAAACTGAATTGCGTCACCCAAACCTTGTTCGCAGCGAATCAAAATAGTTTTAGAATGCAAATCTGAACCGTCCCAAATCGGCCGATCGAAATTCAACCACTGCGTTTTTTTTGCCCCATCGGTTTGCCAGCGCCATTCGTACTCGGCAAAACCGCGAAGCAAGTCACCTGTTAACAGCAGCGCCAAGGATAAATTGAAGTGAGCTTTAGCACAATTTTTATCAAAACTAATAGCTCGATTGTAACATGAAATTGCCCGATCTACCTCGTTCTTGGCTTCTAAAACCGTGCCTAAATTGTTGAGCGCTTCTACGTGATTGGGCTGCAAAGATATTGCAGTTTCTAAACTCACCAAAGCTAGTTCGTATTGGCGTGTTTCTAAGAATAAATTTCCCAGGTGATAATGCCCTGCGGCGCTGTCAGGTTCTATCTCAATTGACAGACAATAAAGACGTTTAGCTTCTTCTAGCTGATTTGTTGCTTGCATGGCCGCGCCCAAATTTACGATGGCCGGCACGTAATTGGCATTGATGGAAAGTGCTTGATTAAAACAGGCGATCGCACTTGACAACTCGCCCTGCTGCTGGAGTATCGCGCCGAGATTGTTGAGGGCTTTGACGTAAAGGGGATTTAGGGCGATCGCCTTTTGGAAACAAGATATAGCATCGTCTATACGGCCCTGAGTTTGCAGCAAAATACCAAAGTTATTTTGCGATAGAGCGCAGTTAGGGTCGATTTCGATTGCGCGCTGATAATATGTTGCAGCCCCTGTTAAATTGCCTGTTTGGTGCAGCGTTACCGCTAAATTGGTGGCTACCTCTACCGAATTTGGCTGCAAAACTAAAGCATTTTCAAAACACGTAATCGCCTCAATAAATTTTCCTTGCGACTTCAGCAGATTTCCCAGATCGAACTGTTGCTTAGCCAAGTCAATATTTAGCTGAATTTCTATTACTCCTCGTTCTTCCTGATGGTGAGCAACTCTTTCTCGGAGCGCCAAACCAACCACTTCTAAAACTCCTTCCCAATCTTGTGCTGTTGACTGGCGAAACAAGCGCGCCGTCGGATACCAAGGGCTGTCTTCCCGTTCCAACATCCACCGCCAATCCGGCACAAAACACAGCAAAATCCACAGGGGTTTGCCCAAAGCACCGGCCAAGTGCGCCACAGAAGTATCCACCGAAATTACTAAATCAAGAGCAGATATTGCGGCTGCTGTATCGGCAAAGTCGTGCAAATAAGAGCTTAAATCTGTCATAGGCATTTGCTCTAATAAAGCACGTTCTTCTGCTGTTACTTCCTTTTGCAAACTGTAAAAATCTGCTCCGGGAATATCTAATATTTTGGCCAACAAATTGAGCGGAAACGAGCGCACTTTATTTTGTGAATTGTTAGTATTGCCGCACCAGACAATCCCTACTTTTAAATTAGTAGTTTGCTTGAAAGTAAATTCCCCGCCGGGAGGCGGAGCTAAATAAGGAACCTGGGCGGGTATATTTTCTAAGGTTGTTCCCAAAAGGTGCGGCAAACTCATGAGGTGCGCGCGAACTTGAAAATCCGGCGCTGCTTCTGGACTAATTATCAACTGATCGATTCCCGCAACTCCTGCAAACAATCGGTGCAAGTGCGGCAAACACCAAACAATTACCCGACCGCCTTTTTGCTTGACTAATTCTGCGTAGCGGATAAATTGAATTGCATCGCCCAAACCCTGTTCCGGGCAAAGCAAAATTGTTTTTCCATCCAAATCTTTGCCGTCCCAAATCGGTTGGAGAAAGTTGTATTGCGGGAACTGTTTTTTTTCAACTACCAGCCGCGATTCGTACTCTGCAAAACCGCGCTGAAAATCTCCCGCCAGCAGCAATGCTAAAGCTAAATTTAGGTGAGATTCGGGGTTGGCAATATTGAATTCAACTGCTCGATCGTAATAGGTGACAGCATCTGCAAATTGTCCGCTTTGGTGCAGAATGTTTCCCAAACCGTTGAGGGAATTGAGATAACCGGGTTTGAGTTCGATCGCCCGATTGTAACAATCCATCGCCTCCGTCATTTTTCCCGCTTCCTCAAAAGCTTTAGCGAGATTGTTCAAAGCTTCGGGAAAGTCGGGTTTCAGGCTCAAAGCTTGCTGATAGCAGGCGATCGCATCTTGAATTTTACCTTGTTTGTGCAGGACAATTGCCAGATTGCAGCGAGCGCCCGCACTGGCTGGATATTTTTGAATCGCTTGCTGGCAAAAGGCTAGAGCCTCATCTAACCGATCTTGGTTTGACAGCCAATTCCCAAAAGCCAGATCGGTTGCTGCCAAATCGGGTTCCAGCGCCAGAGCTCGTTCGTAATAGGCGATCGCATCTGCAACTCGGCCCTGCCGGATCGAGGCGTATGCTAAGTTGTGCAAAGCGTCGAAATAATTGGGATCGAGCTCGATCGCCCTTTCGTAATTCGCGATCGCGCGATCGTAATCCGCGCCCGCTTCCTCCCCTTGTTTCTCCAAAGCAATTCCCAAATTTAAATAAGCCGCCGCGCAATCAGAATTTACTTGAATCGCTTGCTGATAAAGCTTTACAGCCTCATTCACATTCCCTTCTTCTTCCCGCAGCAGCCCCAAATTAATCATCGCTTCAGCGCAATTCGGGTTCAAAGACAGCGCCCGCTGGTATTGTGCGATCGCCTCTGCATTTTCCCCTGCTTCCGCCAGGGCGCTGCCCAAATTGCTGGCAGTTTCCGCCAAATTCCCGTCGATTGCTAGCGCTTGTTGGTAGTGCGCGATCGCCTCTGTCAAGCGCCCGACGTGCTGTTTGACAACGCCTAAATTGCTGTGGGCGGCGGCGTAATTTGGATCGATCGCGATCGCCCGCTCGTAACATTCGATCGCACCGCCAAAATTGCGCTGCACCTGCAAATTTCGGCCAGAGCGAAACTCTGCATCCGCCGCCGCCAAAGGCACGTAGGCTGGGGAAACCAGGCGGCCCAGAGATTGCGCCACCAGAGCGAAAACCGACGCCCAATCGCCCCTGCTGGGCTGGCGAAACAGCCGCGCCGTCGGATACCAAGGACTGTCTTCGCGCTCCAGCAGCCACCGCCAATCCGGCGAAAACGCCAGCAAAATCCACACCGGTTTGCCCAAAGCGCCCGCCAAATGGGCGACAGCGGTATCGACGGCTATCACTAAATCCAATTCGGCGATCGCAGCAGCAGTATCGGCCAAATCCCCAAAATGCGAGCTCAAATCGACGATTGGAGTTCGATCCAACAGCGCGCGATCGACCTCGGAAACCTCTTTCTGCAAGCTGTAAAAACTTACCCCCGCCACGTCCAAAAGCGGCAGAAACTGACTTAAACTGCAAGAACGCTGCATATTTTTGCGGTGTTTGGGATTCCCCGCCCAGACAATCCCAACTTTCAAATTGCGATCGGGCAAAAGCCCAAATTTAGCACCCGCATTCCCAGATAAATAAGCAGTATTTGCCGGGATTGTTTCCACCGTTGTACCCAGAACATAGGGCAAACTTAACATCGGCACTTGCACGTCAAATTCCGGCAGTGGCTCGCCTCTAACTATTAGCAAATCAATCCCTTCAACCGTTGCAAACAAACGTTGCAATTGCGGATAACAACCAACAATGACCCTACCGCCTTTATTTTTGACGATCGCAGCGTAGCGCACAAACTGAATCGAATCGCCCAAACCTTGTTCGGCGTGCAGCAAAATAGTCTTTCCCTGCAAATCGGAACCATCCCACAGCGGCCGGTATTCTCTCGCCGCCACTGTATTTCCCGGCCCAGCCAAAAAACAGGAATGACCGATTTTAAATTCATTAATTTTCCAGCGCCACTCGTACTCCGCCAGACCATTTTCCAAATCTCCCGCCAACAGCAAAGCCAAGGACAAATTGAGGTGAGCGCTAGCATGATCTGGATTCAAAACAATCGCCCGTTTGTAGCAGGCGATCGCCTCTTCTACCGCGCCTTTTTCCAGAAAAGTCCTGCCTAAATTGTTAATAGCTTCCACAAAATCCGGCAGCAATTCGAGAGCTTTGTGATAATATTCTAGGGCATCTTCTAAATTGCCTTGTTCTTGCAAAACTGTTGCCAGATTGTTGTAAGCTTCCCAACTGTGCGGCTGAATTTCCAGCGCCCGCCGATAGAGGTGAACCGCCTCTAAAAGTTCGCCTTTTTCTTGCAGCGCCACCGCTAAATTTATCAGTGCGGGTACGAAATCAGGATCGGCGACTAGAGCTTGTTCGTAATGTGCGATCGCCTCTGCGACTTGACCTTGTTCCTCAAAAATTTTTGCCAAATTGTAAGCTGTTTGAGGAATATTTGGATCGAGGGCTAAAGCTTCTCGGTAATGCGGAATAGCTGCATCTAACTCGCCATTTTCTTGTTTGAGAAAACCATAATTAATCCGGGCTTGCACGCAATTTGGAGCGAGAAATATGATTTGTTCGTAAAGGGCGATCGCCTCTTGCTTGTCGCCTGTTTCCATCAACTTTTCGGCTTGCTGCAACATATCCTCTAAAACAACCGAATTTTCCCCATTAGCCGCCCTAGTAATAGATGTTTCAATTGGCGGCATTTGCTCGATTGCTACGCGGTTGGCCAGCGCTTCGCCCGCTGTCAAAAATATTTTTTGGCTATCCTCAACCAAGCTAGCATTTGTCATTTCCAGCGCTGCAGCACCGACTGTCTTTGCGATGGACAAATTTTTAGTATTATCCTCGGAATAAGTAGCAGAATTGGCGATCGCCAACAAACTCAAAGCCGCCTGCACATCCTGAACCAATTCTCCCCAACCTTGCGGCTGACTTTGACGAAAAAGCCTAGCAGTTGGATACCAAGGATTGTCTTCGCGATCCAGCAGCCAGCGCCAGTCAGGTGCAAAAGAAAGCAGCACCCAAACCGGTTTTCCCAAAGCACCCGCCAAGTGCGCCACAGAAGTATCGACACTAATCACCAAATCCAGTTGAGATATAGCAGAAGCCGTATCAGCCAAGTCGTTTAGGTGCGGGCTTAAATCCGGCACCAAGTGGTGATTGAGCAAAGTGCGATCGCTCTCGGACAAGTTTTTTTGTAAACTATAAAAAGCGATTCCCGCCACATCAAAAAACGGAATAAAATCGCTCAAACTGCAAGAGCGCTGATTGTCTTTCCGCCTGGTTGGATTCCCCGCCCAAACAATCCCCACCTTCAAATTTGCATCAGAAGCCAGCGCAAATTTGCACTCCGCAGGCGGAGTCAAATAAGGAACATTTGCCGGGATTGTTTCCAGAGTTGTCCCCAAAATTCTGGGCAAACTCATCAGCGGTGCGTGAAAGTCAAATACTGGTAAACCCTCAAAACTAACTGATAAATATTCAATGCCGGCAACAGTCGCAAACAACCGCATCAGTTCCCGATAGCAAGCCACCATAACTTTAGCGCCTCGGCTGCGAAGAATCGGCGCGTAGCGAATAAACTGAATCGAATCGCCCAAGCCTTGTTCGACGTGCAGTAAAATAGTTTTTCCCTGCAAATCCGAACCATCCCAAAGCGGCTGTTGAAATTGCCTCGGCGGTAGTTGCGGAGTGCGCCACCGCCATTCGTATTCAGCAAAACCGCGCTGATAATCTCCGAACAACAGCAAAGTTAAACTAAATTCGAGGTGTGCGGTGGCGTTGTCTGGCTGTAATTCCAAGGCTCGACGGTGACAATAAAAAGCTTCTTGAAAATTGCCTAAATCCACCAATGCGTGTCCGAGGTTGTTAATAGCATCCACGAAGTCAGGCTTTAAGCTTAATGCTTGTCGGTAGTGGTCTATGGCTGCTTTTGTATTGCCTTGTTCGTGGTAAAATGCTCCGATATTATTTTGCGCGTCGGGATTTTGCGGTTCTATTTCTAAAGCTTGCTGGTAGCAGTTGAGAGCTTCGGTTAATTTATTTTGTTGCTGCAAAACTCTGCCCAAGCCTAGCAGAGAATATGTCAATTTAGAATTTATTTGTAAGGCGTGCAAATAACAGGTTGCTGCATCGTCGAATTTATTTTTTTCTGTAAAAATTTTACCTAAATTGTGGGCGGCTTCTACCAGGTTTGGGTCGAGTTTAAGCGCTGCTTGGTAATAGACAATTGCCGCGTCTGTTTCGCCTAATTGCTGTTTGAGCCAGCCCAATTTATTGCAGGAGAGTGCGGAATTTGGCTGTATTTTGATAACTTGTTCGTAACTGGCGATCGCCCTTTGATATTCGCCAACATCCATCAAAACATGAGCTTTATTTAAATGTGCTTCTACAAAATCCGGGTTTTGGGCGATCGCGCGATCGTAAAAATCGATCGCCTCAGCAACTTTTCCCTGCTGTCTCAGCGCTATTCCCAACAAACAAAGCACGTTTGCTGACTCCGGCTCGACTTCTACGATTTGCCGGTACAAATTTTCAGCTTCTAACAAACGCCCCGCTTGGTGATGTTCCCAAGCTCTTTTCAAACAGTCTTCAGCACTCTGTTTAACGGCAGATTTTTGCAGTTTTTTCTTAGAAGCCATAGTTATCTTTGTTGTTTGGGAGTTCGCTAACTTGTAATTACCAACTGATTCTAATTTGTTAACTATTCCTTCCTTTCTTCTTCCCTCAACATTGTTAAATCCTTTAAATTTATTAAAGTGATTACAAAATCGGTTCTGAAATGACCTCCCTTAAATCCGTTACATCCGTTACATCCGCTACAAAAGAAGCGGACGTACTTCCTTCATTTACCCTAACAAACAAGCTGCTGGAAAAATCAAATATTCTAAGAAAAACAACTTCCAGATAAACTGATAAAAATCCGCAATTTCTTTTTGCTCGTCTAAATCAACTTTCGCGCTCCAAAACCACATCAAACCCAAAGCCGTCAAATGAGAAACTGCCAAAAATATTAAATTAACATTAGACAAAACAATGACTCCCGCCACAGTCGCGCCCAAATAGCAAACTGTCAACACCCAGCGAGACAAATTAAAGACGGCCGGCTTGCCCAGCTCAATCGTAAACGTAGTAATATTGTATTGCTTGTCGCCTTCCATATCGGGGATATCTTTGAAAATGGCGATCGCAAAAGTAAACACCACCACAAACACCGTCAGCACCCAAACTTCCGCAGGAATCGCAAAAGACACACTATCCAAACTCCAGCCCGAAAAAGCGCTTTTCGCCCTTCCCAAACCCAACACCCAATTAAAGTGTAAAAATAACCCTAGATTTACGATCGCCCCCCGCACCGTAAAAATGCACAGCGCCGCCCAAAAAGGAAACCGTTTCAGCCGAATTGGGGGCAGAGAATAAGCAGTCCCGATCGCCAAACTAACGCCAACTGTAGCCAGCAAAAACGGCCCTTGCAAAACAGCAATCAAAATTGCTAGAATTCCCGTTACAGCTACAATTAATTCCCCAGTTTTTTGAGAAAATGCTCCAGAGGCGATCGGCAAATACGGCTTATTGATTTTATCAATTTCAACATCTTCTAACTGGTTCAATCCCACAATATAAATATTGCCGCAAATGCAAGCCAACCAAGCACAAGCAAGGGGCAAAAATATCGGATTCACAAACAGTTGTGCGCTTTGGGCGATCGCGTACAAAGCCAGCACGCTCAACGTAGTCCCCACAATCGTATGCGGTCGAGAAAACTCCCAAAATGCCCTCACCCAGCTTTGCGGAGCCGAGCCATCTTTATCTTTATCAATCCAAGACTTATCAATCGAATCGTTGCCCATAAATCCCACACCCGCACCAGAAATAATATTAAGTAAAGTGGAAATTATCCACCTTACTTAATTGAACTTACAGCCAGAAATATCATCGACCAAACCCTCTTCCCTCTTCCTTCTTCCTCCTTCCTTCTTCCTTCTTCCTTCTTCCCTCTTCCTTCTTCCTTCTTCCTTATGATTTATTTTACAGCACAAATCAGTCCGAAACGAATCAATCCGCTCTGATATCCCCGGCTCATCAATCCGAGAGCAAGTGCAGCTTGAACAGTTGTCCAACCGCTTGTCAGCAAACCCCAAATTGCGCTCGGAGTCAATGCAGAATCGATCACCACATCCCAAAACGGAGCAACTGCTTTTGACCAATCAGCGCTGCGAATATTTGTAAAAGGCAAACTGCGGACAATTTCCTCATATTCCGGCAAAGAAATCACGTAAGGTAAAGCATAAACCCGGTAAATTTCTGCCAACTCCTTTCTTTCTGCATCAGTTAATTCTCCCGCCGTTTCTCCCACCGGGCGGTGACACCAAGTTGCCAAAATCAAAGTTCCTCCCGGCTTGAGCACGCGACAGCATTCCTGCAAAAACTTAATTTTGTCGGGCATATGTTCGCCGCTTTCGAGGGACCAAACTAAGTCGAAGGACTCGTCAGGAAAAGGCATATTCAAAGCATCTGCTACTAAAAAGTTAACATTGCTTTCGAGTCCTGCAATTTTAGCGCGTTCAGTCGCTCGGTTGGCCTGTACCGGACTCAGGGTGATGCCGGTGGCCTTCACGCTAGCGCCCGTTTTGTTTTGTTCGGTCGATCGCCCAAAATCTCGATCGACCCCACCATCCGACTGTAAATTATTTTGGGCGATCGAACTAAACTTTTCAGTCAAATAAAGCGTGCTACCGCCGATTCCGCAACCGACATCTAAAATGCGGTAAGGTTCGCAGAGTGCCTTCTCTGAGGGTACTCCAGCCCAGCCCAGCAGTTCTTCGATCAAATCTATCTGAGCCTGTCGGCGCTCTTTTTTCAAATTGCCATCCGCGCCGTAGTAACCGTGGTGCATATGTTCGCCCCACACCTGTTCCCACAAACCGCTAGAAGCGTCGTAGAGTTCCTGAATTTGCTGGTAAAGTGTTGATGTCATTGCCAGATCGCAAGTTATTAAAGGAATTCTACCGTTATTTTCCCGATGTTGTCATGGAATGTGACGATTTGGTGCGATCGGTCGATCGGCATTCCCCAGACCGAGATATCCTTATTTATACCCCTGGATAGATTTGTCGGTTTCCTCTCAAATCGAAAAATCTCAAATCGATTTGTCGATTCCCTCTAAAATCTAAAATCTAAAATCTAAAATCTAAAATCTAAAATCTAAAATCGAATGACTGTCTCGCGAACCATTTGCTTGGGCTTTCTCGCCGTCATCGCCGCAGGTGCTCTACTACTGATGATGCCTTTTTCCACAATCGATGGAACTTGGAACAATCCCATCACAGCACTCTTCACCTCGACTTCCGCTGTTTGCGTCACAGGCTTGTCGGTTGTGGATGTCGGAAAACATTACTCTTTTTGGGGACAACTGTGCCTACTTTTGCTCGTGCAAATAGGAGGCTTGGGCTACATGACAGCCACCACTTTCTTGCTGCTGTTATTAGGCCGCCGCTTTGGCTTAAAAGACAAAATTGCCCTGCAACAATCTCTTGACAAATCCGGGCTAGCCGGCGTAGTGCAACTCGTGCAGTCAATTCTAGCAACAACCGTTTTGTTTGAATTAACTGGAGTCTTTTTGCTGATGTCGGTTTTCGTCCCAGAATACGGATTCAAAGAAGGTCTGTGGGCTGCCATATTTCACAGCGTTAATGCCTTTAACAATGCCGGCTTTAGCCTCTACTCAGATAGTTTTACCCGCTACGTCAGTTCGCCTGTGCTTAACTTGACAATCGGCAGTTTGATCGTATTTGGAGGAATCGGCTATCAAGTAATTATGGAAATGTACCTGTGGCTGCGCGCTCGCTTCAACAAAAGCCCGGTATGTACAGTTTTTTCCCTAAACTTCAAAGTTGTCACCAGTACAACTGTTGTCCTTTTATTTTTAGGAACGCTAATCTTTTTGGTGCTGGAATACAACAACCAAGCAACTTTAGGCCCTCTCAACATTTTTCAAAAGGTAATGGCAGCTTGGTTTCAATCTGTTACTTCCCGCACGGCGGGATTTAATACAATTAACTTCGGCGAAATGAGCGACGCAGCGCTATTTATGACGATCGCCCTAATGTTTGTCGGTGCCAGTCCCGGCAGCACCGGGGGCGGCATCAAAACCACAACTTTTAGGATCTTGTTTAGCTGTACCGCAGCAGTTCTCGAAGGCCAGGAAGATGTGCAGTGCTATCAGCGTCAAATCCCGCCAGCAATGATTTTGAAAACAATTAGTGTAGTCTTCGGTTCCCTGTTAGTCGCCTTCACCTCTGCAATTTTAATTCAGCTAGCCAATCCCGAACTCGACTTTATTAAAGTTTTGTTTGAAGCCGTGTCAGCTTTTGCCACTGTCGGTCTTTCCACAGGGATTACAGCTAAGATTTCATTGATCGGCAAGTTGGTTTTGATTGCTACAATGTACATAGGTCGGGTTGGCGTGTTGCTGTTGATGAGTGCCGCTGTCGGCGACCCCAAACCCAGAGCTTTTAAATATGTTGAGGAAAGTTTGTTAGTTGGATAAAAAATTCTGCCTTATTGCTGATAATCTAAACAATGGGTGACAACCCAAATCAACTTTTACTATTTAGTCACAAATCAAAAGGAGGCGGCGCTGTCTTTGCTACAATTTAAAAAGCAAGACTTTCAGCGCTGGATATTGAGTGAACCTGTCATCTTTGAATTTTTTTAGCGGTTTGCGCGTCGAAAACAAGCAGTTTGCAGTTATTGGTTTGGGACGCTTTGGCAAAGCTGTGTGTTCGACCCTGCATGACTTGGGTTACGAAGTCCTCGCGGTTGACACCGACGAAAAAAAAGTAGCTCAAGCTTTGAACGATCGTATAGCTGCTCACGTTTTACAGTTAGATTCTACTGAGCCTAGCGCTCTTAGGGGAGCAGGTATATTTGAATTTGAAACGGTGATTGTGGCGATCGGCAATTACCTAGCAGAAAGCATTACCACCACCCTAAATCTTAAGGAAGGCGGGGTAAGTCACGTAATAGCCAAAGCTTCCTCGGAAACTCACTTGAAAATTTTGAAAAAAGTCGGCGCAGATCATGTGGTTTTTCCAGAACGAGAAATGGGCCACTCTTTGGCCCGAATTCTTACAAAACCCAGCATTTTAGAACGCTTTGATCTCGACCCAGATCACAGCATAGTTGAATTGCTCGTTCCAGAAAAGTTTGACGGTAAAACAATTTCGGATTTGGAACTCCGGCGCAGGTATGGTTTGAACTTGCTAGCAGTCGGTCGCACCGACAAGTTCGAGATCAATCCGCAGCCGAGCCAACGTTTGAGCAAGGGCGAGGTGATGGTAGTAATTGGTTCTAATAAAGATATCAATCGCTTACCAATTTAACAGCTCGCCATTTTACTCGCTCAATATGTAGTAGGATGCTTGTGGCGCACGTTATATTGTCTCCGCTCGAACCACAAGCTTTATCTTCTAATTTTTAACCGAAATATCTAAATTGAATTTCACCAATTTTGGGGTTGTTTCTTTCGTTGCGACCCTGTAAAAATATAGTGAAAATTTCAACTACCAAGTAGCAGCACCCGACAATAGAGCTTCGGCAAATCTAAAAGCCGTCGCCCTAAAAATTCAGCCTGCATTCAAAATATTTTGCAGGTAAGCTCTAGCCACAATCAGCACCGCCACAACTAAAGCGAGTTTAATAGGCCAAGGACACACCGCCACCAACCAAATTAACGAACACACTCCAACAATTGCAGCTAGCGGAGCCGGAATCCCGTCTAGCGTTCTGTTGTCAGTCCCGGCAGTCACCCACCAAGCAATCAAGCAGATAGTCAACGGAATCAAGCAACTTACGAGCATGGTTTTTACCTCATCTATTTTTGATATTTGAAATATGAGCCCATTGTAACGATACATCAAATTTTAGGCAAGGCACCATTAATTGCGATACAATTTAAGGTTAAAGAATTAATAAGCAAAAACAAGATTTTTTTAATTTTTAGCCAAAGATCTATCTAAAGGCAGATTTAAGTGGGAATCAGGTAAAATAGGCGTATTTTTAAGTGTGAATAAGTAGTCATGAATTATGATGGGCCCTGATTTGCATATAGCTTTTCAAGCTCTTATCTGAGGTAATATCCGGCATAGGGCATAGGGCATAGGGCATAGGACATAGGGCATAGGGTAGAGCTCACTTTGTTGAGAACCGCTATATACTGAGGATTGCAGTCAGTTACTGTAGAGCGCCAATCAATGCAAGGCAAATTTTTTCGCAAGCCAGAACCAGAAAACAGCGATCGCGTCCCTCCGGGCCAATACCTCGCCAACGGCTTTCCCGTGCTGACTTACGGGGATACACCCTCCGTCAGCATTGAGAGTTGGGAATTTAAAGTTTGGGGATTGGTAAAACCAAAAACCTTCACTTGGTCAGACTTCCAGGCCATGCCCCAAAGCAACTTTACTGCCGATTTTCACTGCGTCACCCGGTGGTCAAAACTCGATGTGCAGTGGACTGGAGTCAAAGTCACAGATTTTATGAACTATGTAGAAGTCGATCGCTCGGCTATGTACGTCCTCGAACACTGCTACGGCGACTACACCACCAACATTGCGATCGCCGACTTGATCCGAGAAGAAAACTTTTTCGCCCACACCGTCTTCGGCGAACCCCTGTCCCCAGACCACGGCGGCCCGATGCGGCTGGTAGTCCCCCACCTCTACGCCTGGAAAAGCGCGAAATGGATTAACGGCCTAGAGTTTACAGAAGCCGAACAACTCGGGTTTTGGGAACGCAACGGCTACCACCGCAGGGGCGAACCTTGGGCCGAGGAACGCTACAGCGGTTTGTTTTGATGCGGTCGAACGCAATTAGGCCTTCCCCAGACTTTCTACATATGATATTTGTTGAGAGGGAATTCGCTTTTTGACCGCTTAAAGCTGCATTCATCTCCTCTCGATCGCACCTTTGGGCTTTCTCACGGCCCCGAAACCCTTGAATTGAAGCAAAATACGTAAACTAGGGCGATCGTAGCTTGTACGTAATTTGCCCGATCGATCGACTACTTGCACTCCCCTACACAAGTCCCAAAACAACAAAGATTCCCAGTTTATGGTTAATACCAAGCTTTTTCAACTCTCCGTTGGCGCGCGTCTCCCCGTGTTTATACGTAAGTGTTAGTTGTCGATCGCCCGGACGGTGACTAAAATAAAAAATCAGCATAAACCAGACCCAAATAAAATTGGCAGTGCCACGCCTCCCTGCTTGCTACAGCACGGTTTCAAGCCACAATAGTTATAATTATTTTGTGTGCTTTTAAGGATCGCTCCCCCAGAATGCCAATCGGACAGACAGCATTTGTGAAGGATGTGTAAAGCCTTCATAAAGAGTCTGTCAAAATTAACCTCAAGTGTCAAAAACACCAAAAAGTATTGCATAATAAATATATTGAAGTAGTCGCACAAGGCAAAAGGAATCAGATTATGAATACCAAAATTTTATCCGCCCTAACAGCTACCGCAGCCGTCACAGCTATGTTGGGCGCAGCAGCTCCAGCTCATGCCTTCTCCTTTGGCACCAACGGCATCAGCTTCACCGAAGATACAAATGTCACATTTAACTTCCTAGAATCTCACGGTGCGTATACCTCCTCTTTGGGAATCTACGAAGTAAACAAGTCGGTGGCATCTCTAGTCAGCACGCTGTTCTCGGAAACTAAATCCTCAGACAACGGTGACTCTAACGAATGGAGAGGAACCTCTGGCAATACAGTCGCTTCAGGCCCCGTAACGTTCCAATTCCTGGCAAATAAAGTTTACACTTTGGGACTCAGCAGCCTCTACAATGGCGCTAGCGCGGGCACTGTCTACTCAACCTCTTCCTTGAACGGCGGGAGCCAGCAAGCCGTGTTTGGCGGACAGTCACTTTTGGGCGCACTCGACAAAGACACAACGAATGTCTTCAAAGCTGCTAAAAATTACAAAAACGGAGCCAGTTCTCTGTTGAACGGCGCAACCATCGGCTTTGACGATGCCGGTAACGGTAACGACAAAGACTTCCAAGACTTCACCGTGAGCGCAACAGTTCCCGAACCCATGACAATGACTGGTTTGGCTCTAGGCTTGGGCGGATTAATTGCAGCACGCCGTCGCCGCGCTAGCAAAGCAGCTTCCTAATTGTGTTTCAACGGGGACGACCGACTACATTCCGTTTAACAAGCAATCATATAACCGGCAGGCGCGCTGATAGGAAATCGGCTCGCCTTTTGCTTGAATGAAGAATAGAAATGGAAGTCGTCAAGCGTGAAGTCGGAAAAAAGAGGATTTTTGCCACTCTCCCACTCTCCCAATCTCCCAACTCAAAATTCAACATTCAAAACTCAATCGTCCTCAAGTGTTCGATCGAACTGAGATGTTGCACCTGTGGCAAAAACCGGGTTTCTGACCGAAGATATAGCATCAAAGCCTATATCTCTCGTTCAGAAACCCGGTTTTTATAAGTTTATTGAGAATGGTGTACGATATAGCCTTTCAAGCGAAAAATGAGGTACTATCCGGCATAGGGCATACCTCACGACGCTTGAATCGCCACCGCCGCCCTAGTTTTTGTCCGGCGCACCGGTGCTTCGGGAGGGTGCAATAGCCGATAACTATATCGAAAGAATCAATTATCTACTGTTTATATAATCGAGCGGACATGATATTAGTTAATTCCCCGGAAAAACAAAAAAATGAATTTTGATTTGCAGCAACTGATTAAAACCTTTGGTTATTTGGGAATTTGGGGTATTGTGTTCGCCGAATCTGGATTGCTGTTCGGTTTTTTTCTGCCGGGAGACAGCTTGTTGTTTGCTGCTGGAATTGTAGCGTCCGGGCCCAACTCTCTGAATATTTGGACGCTAATTTTTGGGTGTTTTGTCTGCGCTGTGGCTGGCGATAATGTTGGCTATGCAACCGGACACCGTTGGGGTCGCCGCTTATTTAATAAGGAAGATTCGTGGCTGTTTAAAAAAGAATATTTAGAAAAAACCGAAAATTTTTACGAAAAACACGGTCAAAAAGCAGTTGTACTGGCGAGATTTACGCCAATTGTCCGCACTTTTGCCCCGATAGTGGCGGGAGTGGCGGCAATGAAATACAAAACTTTTATGTTTTATAACCTGATCGGTGGGTTTTTGTGGACGGTGGGGTTAACGCTGATGGGTTTCTATTTGGGAAAGATGATTCCTCCTGAGAGAGTTGATGAATATTTACTGCCGATTGTTTGCGGAATAATTGTACTTTCTTTTGTGCCTTCAATTATTCATATAGTCCAAGAACGCCGCGCTGACAAAAAAGATTGACTCCGCCCTAGACCGAAATTGTCTGCAAAATTTAGATATCTCAGATCCATCTGTGGAGTAAATCTCTGATTATTCAATTTTTTAATCTAAAATTGACTGACTCTGCTGTGCTGGTGAACCCCGGCTACGATCGCAAATTGGTCGATCGAATACAATCAAAATTTAAGATTAGCAGCGTGCAGGGCGATCGAATAAAATCCTAGCACTTGCCCGCAGATAGGTAAATCTGCTAAAACTAACAGAGTTTGATGATTTCTGGAAAATAACATACATGGTAGCTACATCCGTCAAGATTAAACACGAAGTAAAAGACTTGTCCCTCGCCCCCTTGGGGAAGCAACGCATCGAGTGGGCCGGCCGGGAAATGCCAGTTTTGCGGCAAATTCAAGAACGCTTCGCTAAAGAAAAGCCCTTCGCAGGCATCCGTATTTCAGCTTGCTGCCACGTAACGACAGAAACAGCCCATTTGGCGATCGCCCTGAAAATGGGCGGCGCAGACGCTGTACTTATCGCTAGCAACCCCTTAAGCACCCAAGATGACGTAGCCGCTTGCTTAGTTGAAGACTACGGCATTTCCGTCTTCGCCCTCAGAGGAGAAGACGCGGCTACCTACGAACGGCACGTTAACACAGCCCTCGACCACCGCCCCAACATTATCATCGACGACGGTAGCGACGTAGTAGCAGCCCTGATCCAGCACCGCCCGAACCAAATTGCCGACTTGATCGGAACCACCGAAGAAACCACCACCGGCATCGTGCGCCTGCGGGCCATGTTGAAAGACGGCGTGCTGACTTTCCCCGCCATGAACGTCAACGACGCAGACACCAAGCACTTCTTCGACAACCGCTACGGCACCGGTCAATCTACCCTAGATGGCATTATCCGGGCTACCAACATCTTGTTGGCCGGCAAAAATATTGTGGTTGCAGGTTACGGCTGGTGCGGCAAAGGCACGGCACTGCGCGCCCGCGGCATGGGCGCTAACGTAATTGTCACCGAAATCGATCCGATTCGGGCGATCGAAGCAGTGATGGACGGTTTCCGCGTCATGCCAATGGACGAAGCAGCACAAGTCGGCGATATCTTCATCACCGTTACCGGCAACAAACACGTCATCCGTGCCGAACATTTCGACACCATGAAAGACGGCGCAATGGTTTGCAATTCCGGTCACTTTGACATTGAAATCGACCTCAAATCCCTCGGCACAAAAAGCACCGACGTGAAAACAGTTCGCTCTTTCACCCAAGAATACCGCCTCAACAATGGCAAGTCGATTATTGTCTTGGGCGAAGGCCGTTTGATTAACTTGGCAGCAGCCGAAGGACATCCCAGCGCCGTCATGGATATGAGCTTTGCTAACCAAGCTTTAGCCACTGAATATCTAGTCAAAAACCAAGGCAAGTTAGAAGCAGGAATTCATTCAATTCCTGTTGATGTTGACAAGGAAATTGCCCGTCTCAAATTGGAAGCAATGGGAATTCACATTGATACCTTGACAGCCGAGCAAATTGAGTACACCAACTCCTGGACTTCGGGAACTTAATCATAGCTCTTCGTTCCTAGGCCGAGCCTAGGAATGAATAGACGGAGGCTCTGCATCCCTGGTTCGCAGTCGAGGTAGAGCCTCTATATATGCGTTCCCAAGCAAAGCCTGGGAACGAGGAATTCATTGTTCATTCTTCCTGATGACTTCTTCCTGATAACTAATAACGTTCGCGAACTCTTAACCTCGCAAAACATGACGTTGGACGTTGGACGTTCTGGGACAGAAAAATATGACTAATGACCAATGACCAATGACCAATGACTAATGACTAATGACTGTACCTCTTACCAATTATTAAATCAAAATGGTTGAATGGATAACTAGCACAATGGAGTCGATGGGCTATCTGGGAATAGGCCTATTGATGTTTTTGGAAAACCTTTTCCCGCCCATACCCTCAGAATTGATTATGCCGCTGGCAGGATTCACCGCATTCAAGGGCGATATGCAGTTGTCACCGGCGATCGCAGCAGGTACGATCGGTACAATTCTGGGCGCGCTTCCCTGGTACTATGCGGGTAAATTATTGAGCGAAGAACGCTTGAGGGATTTAGCCGACAAATACGGCAAATGGATCGCAGTATCCGGCGCCGATATTGACAAAGCAAATAGATGGTTTACCAGACACGGCAACAAAGCCGTATTTTTGTGTCGCCTCGTACCGGGAGTTCGCACCCTGATTTCCCTGCCCGCTGGCATCAATAATATGCCTTTAATTCCTTTTTTACTATACTCAACAGGAGGCACTCTTTTATGGGTAAGTTTCCTGACTTTTGCCGGATATAAACTAGGGCAAAATTATACGCTGGTAGAGGAATATCTAGACCCGGTTTCCAAAATAGTTGTGGTGATTATTGTTATTTGGTTTATATTGTGGGTTGTCAAAAAGAATATGCAGAAGCAAAAATATCGCAAATAAACCCAGAACTCCTCAAAATAATCTGCGTTAATCTGCTATCATCTTCAGTCAAAAAAAATCACCGTTGTGATTTGCTTCAACGATGTCCCGAACAGTAGCGCTGAAAGATAGATGGGCATACTTGAGAGAAACTTCTGCTATTTTTGCTACTTTATTAAATTTAGTGGGAAATTGGCATCGCCAGCTTGTGACAGCCATCGCTTCTTCCTTCTTCCTTCTTCCTTCTTTCTTCTTTCTTCTTCCTTCTTCCTTCTTCCTTCTTCCTTCTTCCTTCTTCCTTCTTCCTTCTTCCTTCTTCCTTCTGGTATAATCGTGGCAAAATAGGGAACATTGGTATCCGCACTGTTAAGATATGTACGAAAAAATTGTAGCCCCGACAACTGGTTCTAAAATTACTTTCAAAGACGGTTTGCCGATCGTCCCCAACGACCCAATTATTCCCTTCATACGCGGCGACGGTACGGGCGTGGACTTGTGGCCAGCATCGCAGAAAGTCATGGATGCCGCAGTAGAACAGGCTTACGGCGGCCAGCGAAAAATTAACTGGTTCAAGATTTACGTAGGCGACGAAGCCTGCGATGTCTACGGTACATACCAATATTTGCCCCAAGATTCCCTAGACGCCATCAAAGAATACGGAGTCGCCATCAAAGGCCCGCTGACAACCCCAATCGGTGGCGGAATTCGATCGCTAAACGTAGCATTGCGGCAAATCTTTGACCTCTACGCCTGCGTGCGCCCCTGCAAATATTACGATGGAACCCCATCGCTGCACAAAACTCCCGAACTCCTAGATGTAATTATTTACCGGGAAAATACAGAAGATATTTACCTAGGAATTGAATGGGCAAAAGGCAGCGAAATCGGCAAAAAGTTGATTGAATACCTCAACAATGAATTAATTCCCGCAACACCCGAACACGGCAAAAAACAAATTCGCCTCGATTCGGGAATCGGCATTAAACCAATTAGCAAAAGCGGTTCCCAGCGTTTAGTGCGGCGGGCCATGACCCACGCTTTGCGGTTGCCAAAAGACAAGCAACAAGTAACCTTGGTGCACAAAGGCAACATCATGAAATACACCGAAGGAGCTTTCCGAGATTGGGGTTACGAACTAGCAACCACCGAATTTCGGAGCCAATGCGTGACAGAAAGAGAATCTTGGATTCTCAGCAACAAAGAACGCAATCCCGAGATTAGCTTAGAAGATAATTCCCGCCAAATCGATCCGGGATACGATGCCTTGACTCCCGAAAAACAAGCCAAAATCCGCCAAGAAGTTGCCGACGTTCTGTTTGCAATTTGGGACAGTCACGGTAACGGTAAGTGGCAAGAAAAAATCATGGTTAATGACAGAATTGCTGATAGTATTTTTCAGCAAATTCAAACCAGGCCAGGCGAATATTCGATTTTGGCAACCATGAATTTAAACGGCGATTACTTATCCGATGCGGCGGCTGCAATTGTCGGCGGATTGGGAATGGGCCCCGGCGCGAATATTGGCGATGAATGTGCAGTTTTTGAGGCGACTCACGGCACTGCACCGAAACACGCCGGTTTGGATAAAGTCAATCCCGGTTCCCTGATTTTGTCGGGGGTAATGATGTTAGAATATATGGGATGGCAGGAAGCAGCAGATTTAATTAAGAAGGGTTTGGGCGCGGCCATTTCTAACGGTGAAGTTACCTACGATTTGGCAAGGTTGATGGAACCACCTGTGCCGGAACTGAAGTGTTCTGAGTTTGCGGATGCGATTATTCACCATTTCGCGGATTAGGTTTTAAAGATTTTTTTAACCGCAGGTGAACGCGGACAAACTTAGATATAATTAATGATATCTTTGTTTGTCTGCGGTTAATCTTTTTGATTTTTACATCGCGGGGACAGCCATGCCGCGCTCAACTGCTGGGCGCTTCTGCAAGGTTTCTACCCAGCGTTTGAGGTGGGGGTGGTTGTCGAGGGTTAATCCTTGAAATTCGTAAATAGCAACCCAGGGATAAATAGCCATATCGGCAATTGAATATTCGCCGCAGATATATTCAAATTTTGCTAGTTGAGTGTCTAATACTCCGTAGAGTCGCAAGGTTTCTGTTTCGTAGCGTTGAATTGCATAGGGAATTTGTTCGGGTGCAAAGCGTTTGAAGTGGTTTAGCTGACCGAACATTGGGCCGACACTGGCCATTTGAAACATCAGCCACTCGATAACTTGAAAGTATTTTTCTTTTTCGGTGGGTAGAAATTTGCCGCTTTTTTCTGCTAGATAGATCAGGATGGCGCCGGACTCGAAGACGGTGATGCCGTTATCGCGATCGACTATTGCCGGAATTTTGCTGTTGGGGTTGATGGCGATAAACTCTGGGCTAAATTGGTCATTTTTTTTGATGTCGATGATGTGCGTGTTGTAGGGTAAACCTATTTCTTCGAGCATAATCGAGACTTTGCGTCCGTTGGGTGTCGTAAAAGTGTAGAGGTCGATCATAAATTGTCCGCCTTTTCTGTAGCAGGTATAAACTATATTATAATCATTTTAGGCAAATCACTAATCGTAATGGATATTATTCAAGTTATCACCGAGGACTACCGTAGATTTCCCAAAAATCAGACTTACAGCATTTATGCTAAAGATGTTTATTTTGAAGACCCTCTAAATCGATTTACAGGAGTCGATCGCTACCAAAAAATGCTGGGGTTTATGGGGACTTTTTTTCAACAAATTCAACTCGATTTGCACGATATTTCTCAGTCGGGAGATGCCATAGAAACTCGCTGGACTCTGAGTTGGATCGCACCGCTACCTTGGAAACCAAAAATGGCGATTAGCGGGAGAAGCGAACTGAATGTCAACAGCGACGGTTTAATCGTTTCCCACATTGATTACTGGAACTGTTCGCGCTTTGATGTTCTCAAACAACTGATATTTCCCGTCGCTACTCAAAAGTGACTGTCGCTTGCTGTGTTACCTTTGCTTGCTATGCACCAGGTAAAACCTTTTTTAATTTGCCCGATTAAAAGCGATAGATGATTGCCGATCGCGCGATCGCAGAATTTACCAGCCACTACTATGACAGCGCCTCAATTTCTCATCTAGTCAAACAGTCTTGGCTGCAGCGTTATAATGGCAGCTTTGGTGGCGAAACCGGCGATCGAACTCAACACTTTAGTCGATCGAGTCAGGGTTCACCACCATCATTTGCTCAATTCTTCTGGCTTTGAGCGATCGAACCTAAAGGCCACCCTGTTGCGCCATCATCCTTGGCTTAATGGCGACAGCGCAGATTGCGCCATCAACTGCATTCTGTAGCAATCAAACCTAGGTGAGACCTTGATACAAATATGCAATGTGTAGAAAAATGTCTTGCTTGAACTGGATAAATCTTAATTCTCGTCGAACTAATTACCTGTGGCGCAAAATTGCCTTGGCAATTGGTGCATTCATCTTCCTCTTGGGCGCGTCGATAGTGCCAGTGGTCGGACAACCCTCATCTCCAGAACCACAGCGATTATTCAATATTTATTCCGCCAACGATAGCACTAACTTTGTTGTCGGTGATGTTTATTTAGATGGTCGTTCAATATTTGCTTTGACAGCTCCTGCGCTCAACACCAAGCAGCAAGAAGCAATTTCTCTTTCACCCATTCAGCAAAGAGTAAAAGCCGTTACAAATCAGCTTCAAGGAATTGCCAATACCAACTTTGAACCGGGAAAATTAGAAGTCGATTACAGCGTAGACCAAACGAGTCAACTTCCAATTATTTCTGTTAATAAAAACTATTTGATGACCGTTACCACTGACGATGCTCGCCTGTACGGAGTCGAGCTAACCACTCACGCTCAAAACTTGACTCAAATTATTAAAAACGCCCTGCTTGCGTCTCAACGGGAGCATCAGCCAAAGTTTTTAGCAAAGCAGGCATTGCGAGCGGGCGGAGTCATCCTATTTATGCTCCTGCTCAGTCTGGGAATGCGCCTCAGACAGCGCTATATCAAAGCCCGTTATGCAGCAGTCTTAACACAAATCGAACAACTCAATGCTTCCCAAGAGCAAGTAGAAAATTTGTCTGAACAGGAGCAGGATGAAGCTGCAGCGATTGCTTGCAAACAGCAACAAAAAATTGCTCGGAAGCAGCGGCTCAAATTTTGGTATGAAGTGCGACAGCGGTTATTGCAACTCTGCCAGCTTGGCCTGTGGGGAGGCGGAATTTCATTTTGTTTGAGCCTGTTTCCACAGACTCGATGGCTGCAATCACTATTGCTGAAAAGTGTGAGCGTCACCTTACTCAACTTAATCTTAATTGGGGCTGCAACTTACCTAATACTTCGCATCAGCTTCGTTGTAATTGACCATTTTGTAGCAGCTCTCAGTCAGGGCCAATTCCTTCCAGACAGTGCATCAGTCCGCAGGATTCAGCGGCTAAAAACCTTTTCTGGCGTGATGAAGGGAGCTAGCGGTTTCTGTTGTATTGCTGCTGGCGGATTGACTGCTTTGTCAATTTTGGGTGTTAACATTGTGCCGCTTTTGGCAAGTGTGAGTATTTTTGGGTTGGCGATTTCTTTTGGCTCTCAAAGTCTTGTCAAAGACATGATTAACGGATTGTTTTTTCTTTTGGAGGATCAGTATGGCGTTGGCGATATAATCACTGCTAACAATGAAAGTGGAACCGTGGAAACAATGAACCTGCGGGTAACTCAATTACGGAACCAAGATGGCGATCTAATTAGTATTCCAAATGGCAGTATTACTATGGTAAAAAACCATACTAGCAGTTGGTCTCGTGTGAATTTAGGTATTGAGGTTGCTTATAATACCGATATTGACCGTGCGATCGCCGTAATTAAAAAAGCAGCGACTCAAATGAGTTTGGATTCTGAGTGGCAAGAATTAATATTAGAACCTCCCAAGGTACTGGGCGTTGATGCGTTTGGTGAAAATAGCATTACGATTCGCCTCTTGATTCAAACTCAACCCCTGAAAAAGTGGGAAGTCGGACGCGAGTTTCGCCGGCGATTGAAGCAGGTATTTGATGAAGAAAAAATTTCTATGCCATTCCCCCAGCAGTCCATCTGGTTTAAAAATTCGCTGCAAGATGTCTCAAAGGGCGATCGTAATTCCAATGGATCGCACGCTTTAGATGAAAAGTATGACCAAAAAATGCGATGAGTTCGCGATCGATTGACAACGATCGCATCGATTCCTAGTGCGGACTGAAGTCCGCACTACGAACCTGACGCGCGATCGCTCCATCGGACACGATTTAACTTTTATTTCTATTGACATCGCACCGATTTCGTGCTGTGTTGACAATTGGCTGTGTCCGGCGGGCGATCGACCAAATTGATTCCCCGGCTAAATTAATCTTCGTTACACAACGTTACAATATATAAGTAAAGAACTTTCAGGCGAGCTAAACAATCAATGCGCTTAATATTAATGACCGGAAAAGGCGGTGTCGGCAAAACCTCCGTAGCCGCTGCTACGGGCTTGCGATGCGCCGAATTGGGATACAAAACCCTAGTGCTGAGCACAGATCCCGCCCACTCCCTAGCCGACAGCTTCGACATGGAACTCGGACACGATGCTCGACTGGTCAAACCCAATTTGTGGGGAGCAGAATTGGACGCTCTCAGGGAATTAGAAGGCAATTGGGGAGCAGTCAAACGCTACATTACTCAAGTTTTGAAAGCGCAGGGACTTGAGGGCGTGCAAGCTGAAGAATTAGCCATTTTGCCGGGAATGGACGAAATATTTGGTTTAGTGCGGATGAAACGCCATTACGACGAGGGCATATATGATGTTTTAATTATCGATTCCGCCCCCACAGGTACAGCATTGCGACTGCTAAGTTTGCCGGAAGTTGGCGGCTGGTACATGAGAAAATTTTACAAGCCTTTGCAAGGTATATCTGTTGCCCTCAGACCTTTAGTTGAACCGTTTTTTAGACCACTTGCGGGCTTTTCTTTACCAGACAAAGAGGTGATGGATGCACCTTATGAATTTTACGAACAAATCGAAGCTTTGGAAAAAATTTTAACTGACAATACTGTAACTTCGGTCAGGTTAATTACTAATCCTGAAAAAATGGTAATTAAAGAATCTTTGCGGGCTCACGCCTATTTGAGTTTGTACAATGTTGCCACAGATTTAATTGTCGCCAACCGGATTATTCCTGAAGAAGTAACCGATCCATTTTTCAAGCGCTGGAAAGAGAACCAGCAGCAGTACAAGCAGGAAATTCACGAAAATTTTCGGCCGCTACCTGTAAAAGAAGTCCCGCTTTATTCCGAGGAAATGTGCGGTTTGCCGGCTTTGGAACGCTTGAAAGAAACGCTTTATGCAGATGAAGACCCAAGCAAGGTTTATTACACAGAAAATACGATTAGAATTGTGCAGGACAACAATCAATATGTTCTCGAACTGTATTTGCCGGGAATTGCTAAGGATCAAATTCAGTTGACGAAAACGGGAGATGAGTTGAATGTTCGGATTGGGAATCACCGCCGCAATATGGTTTTGCCGCAAGCTTTAGCCGCGCTGCAACCTTCCGGCGCGAAGATGGAGGATGATTATTTGAAGATTAAGTTTGCTTAACAAGACTTACCAAAAAAAATCCGGTTTATCCCTTGAGATGTTGAGGCATAAACCGGGTTTTTGACCCAACGTGTATAATTTCTGTAATACAGAAAAACGGACGATATCATTGATTGTAAGGGGCTGACCAGTCTTCTATTCGTAACTCTAAGACTTGTCCAAAATCTGACTTATTACGGGTGAGTAAGGTTGCGTTGTTGATTAGAGTAATGGCAGCAATTTTCAAATCCATATTTCCGAGACGGGGATACATTTTTCGCAGGCGTTGATGTTCCAAAGCAGCCGCACGATTAAAAGGA
Source organism: Tychonema sp. LEGE 07196 (assembly GCF_963890365.1). Classification (NCBI taxonomy): domain Bacteria; kingdom Bacillati; phylum Cyanobacteriota; class Cyanophyceae; order Oscillatoriales; family Microcoleaceae; genus Tychonema; species Tychonema sp. LEGE 07196. The sequence continues at coordinate 50,160 of NZ_CAWPRX010000092.1, forward strand.
ATAATCACGATAGATTGATAGTCGAGTGCAAGTTGCTGTAGTCCTTGATAATACCATTTTTCTAAAATCGTGCAACACTCTTCGACCCCCCCTAGCCCCCCCTTGTAAAGGGGGGGGACAAGAACACTGTTGCATTCTTTTTTAAAATTGGTATAAGCCAAGATTTGTTCATCTAATGTTCTTGCTTTGGACAGGAAATTGAGCCGTCCTCTAACTTGTTCTTCGTAGGTAATTACAGTCACTGCAACTTCCAGTTCTTCTATAACTGCCAGTCTTGCTAAGATTTGCTTTCCCTCTTGCCCATTGCGCTGGATGAAACTGAGATGGTCGGTGTCAAGAATATACATCGTAAGAAGGTATTGAGCTATTCAGCAGACTTACGCCATTCTTCTCCGAGGCGAAATGCTTCGTCAAAGGTAGGATCGTTTTCAAAACTACCCGCAACTTTTAGCCACCAAGGAGATTTTTTCTTAACAAATACAGATAGCATCTGTTTCATTTGTGCTAGTTCAGTTTCTAAAGTTGCAACTCGCGATTCGAGATGTTGAGATGGGTCTTCAATCTGTTGGGAGATCATATAATTTGTTACCAAGATAGAGTTATACGGCTATTGTAGCAATATCTTTGCGATCGCAAGCCTATCTACTCAATAGACCTTTTGCAAAAATAACTAAGACGGGCTTTCCGGCCCATCCCACAAGAATTATTTTTTATTGTGGGTGTCTCGCCTGCCCTATAAATTGATGAAAAGGACTTTTGCAAGAGGTCTATAGTGCCTAACTTAAACTGTATAAAAACATTGTAGCAAGATGTCTAACGCTTTGCGTCGGTTTTAGCCCTGTCGGTTTTTGAGGTATTTTTCATCGCGTTTGAAATAATAGTAACCCATAACTATTCGCGGACTCCAACGAAATGTCTGGGAGATTGCGAAGCAGATCGTCCCATGTATTCTGTCCTTGCAATGCTTCTATAACGACTGGAAGCGGCTCTGAGAATATGGCTGGAAAATCTGCTTCTTCAGGAAACTGAATCTTAAAAGCTAACTGTTCTTGAGGTGGAATGAATTGAGCGTTGACTCCTTCTTTGTTACCTCTGGCATCAACCCGATACCAACCAACTTCAGGTAAATGAATGGCATTGAAACCGTGCAATGAGTAAGGCGCACCTTTATCATCAATACTCAACCGCTGGTAACAAAGACCTGCTGGAATATCATTTGCTCTTAGTAACGCTGCTAACAAGTGACTTTTCGCATAGCAATAACCTGTTTTGTGCTGAAGAACATCTGAAGCTCGACAGGTAACAGGACTCATTTGATAGTCATAACTGTGACGAATTTCATCTCTAACCCACTCAAAACACGCTTTGGCGATCGCCCTTGGTGTCTGATGTCCCGATGCGATTTGTTTAGCACATCCCCTAATTTCGGGATGCTGCCAATCAATAACTTCACTCACTTTCAAGTATTCTTCCATTTCCATGACTATTAGTCCTCATACTTTTGTATGCAGTCGATTCTAGCCCTGTCGGTTTTTGAGGTATTGTTCATCGCGTCTGCATTCATAAAACAGTGACTTTCATAATGAGATACCGTGTCATGTTAGCCCTCTGCAAGCACTTCACTTTTCAATCCGCTGAAGTTCTTCTCGTACAACTCTTCGCAAAGTTTCTTCCAAAGGCTCAGAACTCTGCTGGATATGTTGACGCAACGCTTCATTAATCAAGGTGTGGTAATTCCCTCCATCTGCTAAATGAACTTGTTCGCGAAACCACGCTAAAACCTCATCATCTAACCAGATTGCGATCCGAGTTTTCTCAGGTAATGTTGGATCGATCGCCCCTCGCTTACCCTGACTAAAATCATACTCTGTTTCCATGACTATTCCTCCTCGTACTGCTGTCGCTCTTGCCTAGTCGCTTTGCGGGCAGAAATAAGTCGAATTTCATCACCCCGCAATGTGTAAACAACAACCAAAACTCTGGCAAAGCCATCCATGCCAATCGTGACGAATCGTTCTTCATCAAAACGCTCATCTGGAATTGTAATTGCCAGATCATCTGAGAAAACCGATACTGCATCAGCAAAGTCGATACCATGTTTGCGAAGATTGGCTGCTGCTTTCTCTGGATTCCATTGGTAAGTCATCTCAATTATAGTATGCACATCTGTACATACTACCAGGAAGAAAACACTTGTCACCTGTTCTCGTCCTACCAATGACCTTAGAACACCGTCCTATCTTAAAGATATAACTTCCTCTCCCTCTTCTTTCCCATCCTCTGCGCTCTCTGTTTCCTCTGCGGTTCCTTCACTCTTTCCCGCATTAACCTCAATTTTTTTATGCTGGCGTTCCGACGCATTTGTTTTCAGCATTTTCAACTTTTCCGGGTCAGCATCCGATCGCCAAAACAACTTATGACCCTTAATTCTCACGCAATTGTCCTCCAAACACTTCACCCATTCCCGATATTTCTTAACGACAGAACCATCAAAAATCCCTAACTTTGCCTCTTGGCGGGTGAGTTTCGCGAACTTTTCGTAATGCGGATAATTCGGATTGACAAAAGCTTCTTTTTTAACTAAAATTGGCGGATTGTACGCATCTGAATAGTCTTCGTAGCTGACAGAAAGGTCGCGTAAATGTATGTGCATAGACCTGTGGAGGACTGGATGCGGGTTAGTGTCAAAATCGGGATAAAATAAATAGGATATCTGCGGTTTTCGAGTGTGAAATTTGATGATTGTAGCACCGTCAAGCCTGCCAATTGTGCGGTTGGCGCAGCCTTCGTAAAGTCGCAGCAAAGGGTCAAGTTCTTCTAAACATGAGACGTGAACTGAAAGGGAACCGGGTTGTTTGTAGCCGATCGCGCTATCCTCGCAACAATCCGCCACAATATCAGCTTTGCCCAAACTGTATAGCATTAAATCTGCCAAAGTGCAAGCTTTTTGATAACTGTCAAACAAACCCTTAATGTCATTGCGGATTTGAACTGGAAGCCGGCGCATCGAAGGACGCACCGCGTCGCCATCCTGTAGGGAATCGCCCAAACGGTTGAGAGCGAGATATACTAGCAAATCCTGGCGGCGCTTGTCGGCGATTTTCTCCCAATCATCCGCATCCGTTGCTTGCAAAATCACCCTCCAAGCGCGGTTAAAACTGTGGAATTCCTGCTTAATTGGCGATTCTTCCGCTAATTCGTCTTTCACCGGAAGACGCCCCCGATCGCTCACAAAAGCCATCAAAGGAGCCAGTATTTCCGCATAATCCTCAAATCGCTTGACTTGCGATCGCACTCTGGGAGTCGATAAGCGCGATCGAAACCGAGAAGCCCGAAAACCCTCACCCGCCGTCGCATCCCGAAACACAAAATAAATCCCCAAAGCCACAGGAATCGCATCAACATTCAAAACTTGGTCAATATAAACCTTCAACTCTTGCTGTTCGTAATACTTCTGAAAAGTATTGCGAGAAGTAATCACCCCATCCCCATAAGCAATTTGACCGCGATCGCCATCATCAATCAAAACCTGAGCCGCCACAACCAATAAATTCTTAGTTAAATCCCAAGCATTCAGCAAAGCTTCTCGGCGTTCCCCCAAAGATTCAATCACATTAATTACATAACCAACATTCACAATATCAGCATGAATTCGCGGAGTTTCCGGCTGATAGTACGGGTCCCAACCCGCAGCCTCATAACCCTCTCCCGCAATATATTTAACATCGCCGCCATAGCCGCAACCGTAATCAAAAAAAGTCATCCCATCCACAAACAAATCCGATTCCAAAACCAAACGCACCGGCTTAGAAACAGAGTTTCGTACCATCGCAGCTTTGTGTCGCTCGATTTTGGGAATTGAAAGCTCGGTATTCTGCTGTTTCAAACGTTCGACAACAGCATGATCTTGAATTTCTACACCGCAATATCCCAAATATTTCAGCCAACCCTCGCGAGTCCCGATAACGCTAGTATTGTCAAGCAGTCCCCATCCTTCCTCGCAGCGAGTCAGTCGAGCAAACTTTTTGTAATTGGGATAATCCGCAGTTACAAAAGTTTCCTTGCGGTGCAAAACCGGGGGATTTTCGCTGTTGCTGTAATCAAAACATTTAACTTCGCCTGTTTCCAGATTAATTTGGATGCTGGTTTGCAAAGCAGGGTGAGCGTCTGTGTCGAAATCCGGGTAAAAAAGATAAGATATTTTAGGTTGCTGGAGTGAAAATTTAACTAAAGTTGCTTCATCAATGTTTTCGAGATTTTGTCTGGCACAATTTTCGTAAATTGCGAGGACAGGATTTAGCGCTGACAACGCAGAAACGTGAATGTAAAAAGCTGTCGGTAATTTTTTGCCAACTTTGCTTTCCCGACAGCAGCGAGCTACTTTTTCCACAATACAATTTACCGCAACTCCCCCGTTATCGGGCAGAGACTGGTAATGCAATTCCAGAGGTTCTGCTTCTGGTTCCTGCAACAAAATTTGTTGAGCAAAGGCCATCAAAGGTGTTAGCAGTTCTCGATCGTTTTCTAAGGGTTGGGTATCTAAAATAGGGTTGTTACTGATATCGTAGGTCATAGCTAAATTAATTGATTTTTTTTAATTAACCGCAGAGAACGCAGAGGATACAGAGTCAAGAAAGAAAGGATTTATTTCTTAGTCCGCTAGAAGTGGACTTGTTTTTTTAGGCTAGATTTCAATTGCTACTACGTTCGACTATGGACGATAGATTAACATAATTTTAACCAAATATTCGAGTTTCTACAAATTCTCGAACCCGTGCTAAATGACTAGACAAATTTACTAATATTTTTTGAACTACCTCAATAGTTGACAATTGAGCCGCTGCGGGTTCTGATTGAAAGCTTCGGGCATAATTCTCTAATTGTGCGGCTAAATCCGACATCAGAGCAACTCCCACATTTGCCGCAGTTCCTTTGAGACGGTGTGCTTGATATTCCACAGTTGGCCAATCTTTAGCTTCTACGGCTATTTTGGCAGCAGCGACATCAGCTTGCGCGTTTCCTACAAATGCTTGCAAAAGGCGATCGGGCAATTTAATATTAACTCGTCGGAGTTGCTCCAATCTGCTTTTGTCGAACAGTCCGTCACAGTCTCCGTGTTCCCAAGTTTGAAGCGCGATCGCCCTTGGTGCCGGCACAGCGGCCACCTCTACTTTTTGGGAGGTTTGTGTATAATATGTTACCGCTATCTCCGGTTCTGCCAAATTAATACTTTCAACTCCATACTTGTTTTTAAAATGAGTGTTTTGGGATTCATACTTGTTCAGTGCCGCCGCCAAAGCATCTAAATCTACAGGTTTGCTGAGATAATCATCCATCCCCGCCGCCAGACACTTTTCTCGTTCCCCCGGCATAGCGTGAGCTGTTAAAGCAAGTACAAAAGTATGCCGATCGCCCTTTTCTCGTTCCCTCAACTTTCTCGCCGTTGCGTAACCGTCAAGTACCGGCATTTGACAGTCCATCAACACTAGATCGTAGTTGTTTTGTGCCAACAAATCCAGCGCTTCTTGACCGTTGGCGGCGCAGTCAGCACGATAGCCTAAAGCTGCCAACTGTTCGACTATAACTTGTTGATTGATCGGGTGGTCTTCCGCCAGCAAAATTTTCAGCGATGAGGGCGAATTGGGAGTAACGTATTGAGAATTAGCTGCTGGAAAATTGCGACTATTAGCAGCCTCCAAGCTGTCAAACTCTCCCCTTTCCTTAACGGGGGCCAGCAAAGCCTCAAGCAAGCGGGAAGGCCGCACCGGCTCGATCAAATAGCCGTTAAAACCGACACTGCAAAGCGCTTCCGCTTTCGCCTGTTCCCGCAAAGCAGTCATGGCGATTAACGAGTCAACTGTTGAGAGCGATCGCACTTTCAAACCAAATTCCTCCGCATCCAAATCCGGCATTTGCAAATCCACAAGCACCGCATCGCAGCATTTTTCCCCTTCCCCCGAATCCTCAGAAATCCCGCCCAGAGCATTTTGCAACCAAGTCAAAGCATCAGCAGCCGTTTCTGCTTCATCGCAGCGAGCACCCCAACTTTGAGCGAGCGATCGTACCGCCGCCCTCCTCAAAGCGCTTCCAGATACTACTAACAGCTTCTTACCTGCAAGTTCGGGCAATTGAGGCTGAACTTGCAACTGTTTTTCCAAAGGTACAGCAAACCAAAAAGTCGAACCGCTATCTAGCAAACTGCGAACTCCAATGTCGCCTTCCATCATATCCACTAACTGCTTGCAAATCGCCAAACCCAAACCCGTACCGGCGTAAGGTCTAGTAGGAGAATCGTCTACCTGAGAAAAAGATTGGAACAGCTTTGTCTGCCCTTCCGGCGAAATTCCAATGCCAGTATCCCGGACTGAAAATAGCAATTTGATGTTTTCTTTGCCCTCTACCAGTTGCTTGCCCCGCTTGACAGCAACGTGAACGAAAACTTGACCGCCATCGGTAAATTTTATCGCATTCCCAGTCAAATTTAGCAAAATTTGCTTCAACCTGCCCGAGTCGCCCACCAACTTTCTCGGCACAGAACTATCAACTAAAATATTTAATTCAATATCTTTTTCATCTGCCAAAGGCGCTACCATTTCTATCACGGATTCAAGGCAGCTATCCAAATCAAAATCAGCTTTTTCCAGCCGCATTTCTCCAGCTTCAATCTTAGAAAAATCTAGGATGTCATTAATCACGCTCAGCAAATGTTCAGCACTGCGGTAAATAGTCTGAGCGCACTCGCGCGGTTTCGGTTCCAGAGGAGCCAGCAACAGCAATTGAGCCATCCCCAAAACCCCATTCATCGGAGTGCGAATTTCGTGACTCATGTTCGCCAAAAATTGCGATTTCACCCGGCTTGCTTCTAGGGCAGTTTCCCGCGCTTCCACCAATTCATTAATCTTGTCCGCTACCATCACCATTCCCCCCACTCTGCCGTCGGGATTGTACCAAGGATGAGCAGCCCAGCGCAAATACAAAACAGAGCCGTCTGCTCGTTCCCAAGCATCTTCGCTGACAGAAACTATCTCGCCTTTGAGCACTTCTTCATACATTACTTTCCAGCGATTTGGCGTATCGGGAAACACTTCGTAATGACTGAGATTAGTCAAAGACTGCCACTCCAAATTAAATTGAGTCAGCCATTTGTGAGAGTTAGCTAAATAGCGCATTTTTGTATCGAACATCGCCATTGCTACCGGCACGCAAGCAATAATTTGTTTCAATTGCTGCATTTCTATTTCTAGAGCATCTTCGGCTTGTTTGCGCTCGGTAATGTCGCTAATTATGCCGGCCATCCGCAATGCTTTTCCTTGCGAATTCCGCTGAGCTTTTCCCTGAGAAGTGCAGTAGCGGTAAGCACCGGATGAATGCAGCAGTCGGAATTCTACATTGTAGTCAATTCCTTGTTCTAAGTGCTCCCCGATCGCCCGAACGATGCCGTCCTTGTCCTCTGGGTGCAGGCGGCTGTACAGAGCATCCATCCTGCTGCCAAATTGATAGCGCGACAACCCGATCATTTCCAAAAGGCGATCGTTCCAATAAACATCATTTTTACTTAAATCCCAATCCCAAATTCCGTCATTTACTCCTTCTACAACTAACCTGTAGCGTTCCTCACTTTCCTTTAGTTTTTGACTCGTCAGAAGCGCCTTATATTCGGCGCTGTAAACGCGAAGTGCATTAAACAAACTGCGCGACAAACTATCTGGAGACATCTTGCCTTTAACGATATAGTCAGAAGCTCCAGCCTTCATCAATTCCACTGCAATTTGTTCATCGCCTTGACCTGTGAGGACAATTAAGGGGATTTTGATCCCAGCTTCCCGTATATCTTTCACTAAACTAAGTCCGTCTCCGTCCGGTAAGCCGTAGTCTAGGAATACACAGTCAAAGTTGCACTCAAATATTTGATTTAATAGCAGCGAATTTTCTGTCTCCTCAACGTCCCTTAAATGTAAGGATTGATTTTGTGTGGAGAGTTGCTCCGCCGCTGTGCTAGAATTTTTGCCGATCGAGAGTTTGGCGAGGGCCTCGGCACAATCTTCTGCTTCAGTAACTTCTGCCCAAACCCCAGCAGACTTTAGCGAACGTTTGACCCTCATCCGATCGACTTCATCGTCATCAACTATCAGAATTTTAATAAGCTTGTCCATAATAAGAGAATTAGGGATTAATCAGAAAAAGCTGTGGCATACAAAAACTAATAGAATAAATGCACCGCTAAAAAATTACAAAACCCACTTTGAAAGTTTTTTGTTAAATTTTCCATAATCTAGGGAATTTCGCTCAGCATCCAGTATCTGTTGAGGGTTCCCATAACTTCTACAAAATTAGAAAAAGTGACTGGTTTAAGAATATAGCCAGCTACATTCAAATTATAAGCTTCTACTTTATCTCTATCTTCATTAGAAGTTGTGAGGACGATTACAGGAATCGACCTCAGATTTTGATCTTGCCGCAATTCTCGTAAAAACTCAATGCCGTTCATTCTCGGCATATTCAAGTCCAGCAAAACCAACCTGCGCGTTTGAGGCATTACAGGTTCTATTTTTTCTTCTTGGCGTAATATAGCCAGAGCTTCTAGTCCGTTGGCAGCCATGTATAGGGGATTGACGATGTTATTTTTTTTGAACGCTCGCTGGACGTTCATCACATCTACTTCGTCATCTTCTACCAAAAGAATATGAATTTTTTTTTCCATAAATCAGTCTTTTTATAGATATGTTTTAACGACTATTGAGCGTTGGGAGTTTCCGTCGATTTTTGGATTGAAGATTTACCGGAAAAAATGGGTTTAAAGCCTCCCCGTTGTATGGTGCAAGGAAAAATTAATTTCCCTCGCTGACAATTTCCTGGCGCGCGCAATACCAATTTCATTAAGTAGCGTTACATCTCACCCCCCCAAGGCATCGGGGGGCTAGGACTTCATCTATAGCACATCTTTAAAAAAATGGTATAAGTCCGAGGTAATTGTTAATGGTTTGCTGTCAACCTTGATGCTGGCAACTGTTGAACCGTTTTTGGGTTCGGGCGCGGGGGATAGCGAACAAAGCCGGTCTAGTCTCTATTTTGCGCTGTCAAGAATCATTTATGGCTAGACCGATGGCAGTATCTATCCACAGAGGTACTCGCCTGTGAGGGGCGGGGGCGGGGCTGCCGAGAGCCAAACACTCGCCAATAATGCGCGATCGAGCTACTGTAAAATCTACAACTCATCTACATTATGAATCGCCATGTCAGCCGGACGCAAACTCTACGAAGGCAAAGCCAAAATCCTCTACTCCACCGAAGAGGGCGAAATTTTGCTGACCCACTTCAAAGACGACGCTACAGCCTTTAACGCCCAGAAACGCGGCAGCATTGTGGGGAAAGGCGAAATCAACTGCGCCGTATCCGCCCACCTGTTTCGGATGCTAGAAGCCAAAGGCATACGCACCCACTTCATAGACACGCCAGCGCCCAACCAAATGCGAGTCTGCCGCGTCCGCATCTTGCCCTTAGAAGTTGTAGTCAGAAACATTGCTGCCGGTAGTCTGTGCAAACAAACCGGAATTGCGATGGGTACAATTGTCAATCCGCCGCTGGTGGAATTTTATTACAAAAACGATGATTTGGGAGACCCCCTGCTGACCCAGGGCCGACTGCAGTTAATGCAGCTAGCCACCCCGGAACAAGTAGAACAACTAGAAATCGCCGCCCGCGAAATTAACGAAATACTCAAAGAATTTTTCACCCAGTGCGGCATCACGCTGGTAGACTTCAAACTAGAATTCGGCATCGACCAACATCAAAACCTGATTCTCGCCGACGAAATCAGTCCCGACACCTGCCGCCTGTGGGACAACGCAGAAACTGACCCCGACGCGCGCGTTATGGACAAAGACAGATTCCGCCGCGACTTGGGATCGGTAGAAACCGCTTACCAGCAAGTTCTCCAGCGGGTTCTAGCTCAGAAAGTTTAGAGCACTTAACAATGCGCTACAATTGCACAGTTTGTCGCCGTTGTGCTTTTGATGAATGTCAGCGGGATCGTCTCAGTTTTGATCTTGTATTAGTGTTGTCCCCGCTTGCTGTATATATAAGCAAGCAGACAAAAGCGGGGACAGCACTGCTACAACAGGTTTTTACTCTCATTGAGATGTTCCCGATGTAATTAGTCATTGACCAATGATTAATGACTAATGACCAATGACCAATGACTAATGACCAATGATTAATGATATCAAGTCCGATCGATTACCATCACAAAAACGGATCGCGCGTGCCGAATGCGAGTCCGCGACAAAGCAAGCGTATGCCAGGACGCACGCGCGAACCCTACTGATTGCGGTTAATCTACCAGACATGATATGACCAATGACCAATAACTAATAACTAATGACTAATGACTAATGACCAATGACTAATGACTAATGACTAATATCGTGTGTGTGTGATTGCCCAAAAGAGTGAACAAAAATGCGCTTATCTGCTGTATTGGTGGCAGTTCTTACTGTCTCAGCAACATTCGGATTATCAAATTCGGCAAGCGGTCAAACATCCTACTCTGAATCAGCAGAGGGGACTGTGGCGGCCGTTCCTCCGGTTGGGTCGATCGAATTACCCGATCGCCCAGTTCCAGAATTAACCCAAAATCCTTCTCAAAACCCCAAAAAAGCAGCTAAAAGCAGCTTTGCCGAAGACCTCAAAATAGTGGCGGCCCCTGCCAGAGGAGAAGACGACCGCGAACCACCAAACCGAGTCACAGACTCGCCATCCCCGGTTTCGCCCCAGCTTCAACTCAAACCCGAGCTAGCATCCAACCCATCCCCCGCCCCTAGCAGTCAAAACGCGCTGCAAGAGGTACAACCAGACAGCCAACTCCCCCCTTCGGAAGTGGCAGTAACGCCCGCCTGGGTCGCAGTAGAGCCTCGGAAACAGGACGGAGCGGGGACGATCGCCCAAAACCTACAAGTTTCTCCCAGAGCGACATCGGACGCATCCGGGGCGATCGGTCAAAACGCCCAAATTCCCAGACCCGCCCCCACCAGACCGCCGGCAAACACAGTTCCCACATTGCCCCCTGGCCCGGCACAATCGCAGCCCAGACCAACCCCAGCACCCGCCGAAGCGGCCGAACCGCAAGTGCTAGTTGCCGAAGTTACCGTCACCGGGGCAACGGGAGACCTAGAAACCGAGATTTACCGAGTCATCAGCACTCAACCGGGACGCACCACCAACCGCAGCCAACTGCAACAAGACATCAACGCCATTTTTGCCACGGGCTTTTTCAGAAACGTGCGGGCAGTACCGGAAGACACCCCGTTAGGCGTGCGAGTGACTTTTATCGTGCAGCCCAATCCAGTGCTGCAGAAAGTGACAATCACCGGCCAGCAAGTGCTGCCCCAAACCGTAGTTGACGAAAGCTTCGGCGATCAGTACGGCAAAATTCTCAACCTCCGCCGCTTTGAGGAGGGAGTCAAAAAAATTAATGCGTGGTATCAAGACAACGGCTATGTTTTGGGCCAAATCACAGATGCCCCGCAAGTAGCAGACGACGGTACAGTCACCTTGCAAGTGGCAGAAGGCCAGATCGAATCCGTTGATGTCCGTTTCCTGAACAAGGAAGGAGAACCAACCGATCCCACGGGTCAGCCGATTCGAGGCAACACCAAGCGTTTTGTCGTCACCCGCGAAGTAGAACTCAAGCCCGGAGATATCTTTAACCGCACCAAGGCGGAAAGGGATTTGAGGCGGGTGTTTGGTTTGGGGATTTTTGAAGACGTGCGGCTTGCTTTGGAACCGGGCACGACCGATCCGCGCAAGGCCAGAGTAATTGTCAACGTCATTGAAAAAAATACCGGTTCTCTGGCGGCGGGTGCGGGTTTGAGTTCCGCTACGGGTTTGTTCGGTACGGTGAGTTACCAGCAGCAAAATGTGTTCGGTAGAAACCAAAAATTGGGGGCTGAAGTACAAATTGGGGAACGGCAAACGCTGTTTGACCTGAGTTTTACCGATCCTTGGATTGCGGGCGATCCTTACCGGACTTCTTATACGATTAATGCTTTTAGAAGACGATCGATCAGCGTGATTTTTGACGGGGGAGAACGGGAAGTCAGATTGCCCAACAACGATCGACCCCGCATCGTCCGCACCGGTGCCGGCATCAATTTCACCCGTCCCCTGTCGCGCAATCCTTTTGCCGATTCTGAGTGGATTGCTTCACTCGGCTTGCAGTATCAGCGAGTCTCAATTACCGATCGCAAAGGCAGGCGCGAATCCGATGACGAACTCGGCAACCAGCTAAGTTTTAGCAATTCCGGCACCGACGACTTGACAACAATCCAAGCAGGTGCTGTGCGCGATCGGCGCAACGACCCCCTCCGCCCCACTAGCGGTTCCCTGCTCCGGTTTGGGATGGAACAATCCATTCCTGTAGGTTCCGGCAGCATCCTGTTCAACCGCCTGCGCGCCAGCTACAACTTTTACATACCAGTCAAGTACACCAACTTTACCCCCGGCCCTCAAACCCTGGCATTTAGTTTTAAAGGCGGCACCGTATTCGGAGATTTGCCTCCCTACGAAGCTTTTGCCTTGGGCGGTGCTAACTCGGTACGCGGATACGACGAAGGCGAAGTAGGAGCTGGCCGCAGTTTCCTAGAAGCCAGCGTTGAGTACCGTTTCCCGATTATTTCGTTTATCGGCGGAGCGCTATTTTTGGATGCTGGCACCGATTTGGGCACGGGCAAAGATGTCCCCGGCGACCCGGCCGGTGTCCGAGGAAAGCCCGGTAGCGGTTACGGTTACGGAATCGGCGTGCGGATTCAATCTCCGTTAGGGCCGATCCGGATCGACTACGGCATCAACGACACTGGCGGCAATCAAATTCACTTTGGGATTGGTGAGCGATTCTAATTAACGAAGAGTCATTAGTCAGTGGTCATTAGTCAGTGGTCATTAGTCATTAGTCATTAGTCATTGGTCATTGGTCATTGGTCATTAGTCATTAGTTAGGAGTAATCAGTAATGGGTGATTGGTAATCAGTAATGGGTAATTACTAATTCTCCCCGTCTCCCAATCTCCCCCTCTCCCCGTTTCCCCCTCTACTTTATTCCTTCTTCCTGATGACTACGGACTAATGACTACGGACTACTGACTACTAACTAATGACTACGGACTAATGACTACGGACTACTGACTACTAACTAATGACTCAAAGTACCTTAAAATCTGAATTTGAACTATCAGGAATTGGTTTGCACAGCGGCGAGCAAACTCGCGTCCGAGTTTTGCCTGCTGCTGTTGGAGAAGGTCGCTATTTTGTCAGAATTGACTTGTCGGCCGATCGCAGAATTCCTGCAAAAGTTGAGGCGGTTTGTCAGACTGCACTTTCTACTGAACTGGCAAATGCTGCGGGCGATCGAATTCGGACTGTAGAGCATTTATTAGGCGCTTTGGCGGGGATGGGAGCAGATAATGCTCGAATTGAGGTTGATGGCCCGGAACTGCCTTTGCTGGACGGTTCTGCAGAGGTTTGGGTAGAGGCGATCGCCCGTACCGGCTTAGTTTCTCAAGAATGCCAAGAATACCCCACTGCATCATTCGCCCTCGCCGAGCCGATTTGGGTGCGTCGCGGGGATGCTTTTGTGGCGGCTTTACCGTCGGCCCAAACTCGGTTTAGCTACGGAATTGATTTTGAGGAAGAGGCGATCGGCAATCAATGGTACAGTTGGTCGCCAGAGGTGGAAAGTTTTGCAACGGCGATCGCCCCAGCCCGTACTTTTGGACTTGCTCGCCAAGTTGACCAATTGCGACAAGCAGGTTTAATCAAAGGTGGTACCCTAGATAACGCCCTCGTTTGCGATCGATCCGGCTGGCTCAACCCGCCCTTGAGATTTGCCAACGAACCGGTGCGCCATAAAATCTTAGACTTAGTAGGCGACCTCAGTCTGCTGGGAACTTGGCCAAAAGCTCACTACTTGGCTTACAAAGCCAGTCACAACCTGCACGTCCAACTTGCTCAAACGCTGAAATCTCAAACTTTGGCGGTGCTAGAGACAAGTTAGAAAAGGTTCGAGCATTCGTCACAGTTACAATTCACAAACCAAGGTGCGAACCCTTGCGTTTATCTAGCAACTGCCAAGGCAGTTAGGACATTCTTAATTGCTGAATTCATTGCAGTGAATTGCTTCTCTGGCGACATAACTAAATCCTTCCTTCTTTCCATCTTCCATCTTCCATCTTCCATCTTCCATCTTCCATCTTCCATCTTCCATCTTCCATCTTCCATCTTCCATCTTCCATCTTCCTTACTCCCATACCACACTCAAAATTTTTCAAGTAATGTCCACGCTCACCGAAGTTAACACCCTCAACACTGCTAATTCTGAATCCGTTCCAGCCGAAAACGGTGAAGATTCTCCAGCGGTTAAATCTACTTTTACCCTCGAAGAAATTCAGAAAATATTGCCTCACCGCTATCCCCTGGCGCTGGTAGACAAGATTCTCGATTATGTGCCGGGATCGCGGGCTGTAGGAATTAAAAATGTCACTTTCAACGAACCGCATTTTCAAGGGCACTTTCCCGGAAGGCCGGTTATGCCTGGAGTATTAATTGTTGAAGCAATGGCTCAAGTTGGCGGTATTGTTCTGGCTCAGTTACCCGACATCGAACAAGGATTGTGGATGTTTACCGGGATTGATAAGGTCAAATTCCGGCGTCAGGTTGTACCGGGCGATCGCTTGCTGATGACTGTAGAATTGCTGTGGGTAAAACGCCGCCGCTTCGCAAAAATTCAAGCTCTAGCTGAAGTGGACGGACAAAAAGTTTGTGAAGGAGAATTGATGTTTTCGATGGTAGATTAAATTTGGGAATTGGGAATTGGGAATTGGGAATTGGGAATTGGCCAAACAGGGAATTGGGCATTGGGCATTGGTAATGACTAATCAGTAGCTAATAACAGCCAACAGCCAACAGCCAACAGCCAACAGCCAACAGCCAACAGTCAACAGACAACAGACAACGGACAACTAACAACTGAAAAATGCTTACTTTGATTCACCCAACTGCTGTGATTCATCCCCGCGCCGAACTGCACCCGACTGTAGAAGTGGGCGCTTATGCTGTAATTGGGGAAAGAGTGAAAATCGGGCCAGAGACTAAGATTGGCGCTCATGCAATTATCGATGGGCTAACAGAAATAGGTGCTAACAATCAAATTTTCCCCGGTGCGGCGATTGGCCTGGAACCTCAAGATTTGAAATATGAAGGTTCGCTGACTAGGGTAACAATTGGCGACAGCAATGTGATTCGGGAATACGTGACAATCAACCGCGCTACTGGAGCGGGAGAAAGCACCACAATTGGCGATCGTAATTTGTTGATGGCTTACGTTCACGTCGGTCACAATTGCGAACTCGGAGACCAGGTAATTATCGCCAATGCCGTAGCATTGGCCGGACACGTCAAAATCGAGTCTCAAGCCAGACTGAGCGGGGTTTTGGGCGTTCACCAGTTTGTCCGCATCGGCCGCTTGTCGATGGTGGGCGGCTTGAGCAGGATCGATCGAGATGTACCTCCTTATATGCTAGTCGAGGGAAATCCTTCGAGAGTGCGAGCAATCAACAAAATAGGCCTCGAACGCGCCGGTTTAACCCCCGAAGATTTGCTAGTTTTGAAGAAAACTTTTCGGATTTTATACCATTCTGGCTATACCCTAAATCAAGCTTTTGAACAGTTGGATTTGTTGCCAGAAAATCCTCATTTGCAACACCTGCGGAGATTTGTGCAGCAGTCTGTCAGCAAAGGGCGGCGCGGTTTGATTCCTGGTAAAAAGTGAATGGGCTAGAATAAATCTATCCACAGAGCGATGCTGGCCCTATGAATGTATATACTTCAGTCAAATCTACATTTCTTGAAACAGAACAAGATGGCTGCATCAGGTTATCAGATGTTAGCTGGGAGCAATTTGAAGCGATCGAATCAGCCTTTAAAGATATCGGCGGTGTAAAATTTTTCTATCTCGATCGCATCCTGCAACTTATGACTGTCTCCCCGGAACAGGAAATCATCAAAAAAACGCTCTGTATGCTGCTAGAAGCATACATGAGAGCAAGCGGGATTCGATTTTACGGCAAGGGCGGGCCGACTCTGGGTAACAGAGAGTTGGGAGGTAGAAAAGAGCCGGATGATTCCTATGATATAGGCGCGCCAAAAACAGTCCCAGATATTGCTATTGAAGTGGTAATTACCAGCGGCGGAATAGATACTTTAGAATTTTACAAACGATTGGGAGTTCGGGAAGTTTGGTTTTGGCAAAACAATCAGTTATCTCTATACTGTTTGAGAGGTAAAAATTACGAGCAAATTACCCGCAGTACATTTCTGCCAGACCTCGATTTAGAATTACTCCTGCGCTGTGCTAATATGCCAGATCAATATGATGCTGTGACTGAGTTGTTACAACAAATTTTACCCGTTTAAAATCAGAGTTTAA
Source organism: Tychonema sp. LEGE 07196 (assembly GCF_963890365.1). Classification (NCBI taxonomy): domain Bacteria; kingdom Bacillati; phylum Cyanobacteriota; class Cyanophyceae; order Oscillatoriales; family Microcoleaceae; genus Tychonema; species Tychonema sp. LEGE 07196. The sequence continues at coordinate 66,636 of NZ_CAWPRX010000092.1, forward strand.
TTGAAAATATGAAAATTTTTATCAGCACTGGTGAGGTTTCTGGCGATTTGCAAGGAGCTTTGTTAGTTGCTGCCTTAAAACGTCATGCTGTCGCCGCTGGTTTGGATATAGAAATAACAGCTTTGGGCGGGGGACGCATGGCGGAAGCTGGGGCTACTATTTTAGGCGATACTGTCAGTATTGGTTCTATGGGTCTTATAGAATCAGTGCCGTATATTTGGCCGACAATCCAAGTTCAGCAAAAAGCTAAACAATATCTAAAAAAATTTCCCCCGGATGTGGTTGTATTGATTGATTATTTGACTCCAAATCTCGGTATTGGTAGCTACATTCGCCGCTGTTTGCCAAATTTGCCCGTGGTTTGGTATATCGCACCTCAAGAATGGGTTTGGTCGATTTCTCCTCGCAATACAAATCTGATTGTCAGTATTGCCGATCGCATTTTGGCGATTTTCCCCGAGGAAGCTAGTTATTATCGGGAAAAAGGAGCCGAAGTGAGTTGGGTAGGTCATCCTTTGGTGGATAGAATTCAATCTGCGCCCTGTCGGGAAGCTGCCCGCAAAACTTTGGGAATTGGGCCGGAACAGGTGTCAGTGGCTCTAATTCCGGCTTCTAGAAAGCAGGAACTCAAGTACCTGATGCCGGTTATATTTGAGGCTGCTCGAATTATTCAAGCCCAATTGCCGGAGGTTCATTTTTGGATTCCGCTTGCTAACCCAGCTTTCGGCAGTAAAATAGCAGAGGCGATCGAGAATTACGGTTTGCGGGCTACTTTGTTGGAAAATCAAACTCTGGAACTTTTGGCGGCTGCCGATATGGCTATTACTAAATCTGGTACTGTTAATTTGGAGCTGGCTTTGCTCGATGTTCCGCAAGTTGTCGTCTACCGCGTCAGTCGGATTACGGCGATGATTGCTCGCCACGTACTGAAATTTTCGATTCCTTTTATGTCTCCGCCGAATTTGGTGGAAATGAAGCCGATCGTCCCGGAGTTGCTGCAAGACGATGCTACTGTGGAAAATATCGTCAAACACGCACTGGAATTGCTGCAAAATGCCGATCGACGCCAGGAAACAAAAGCGGGCTATCGCCAAATGCGCGAAAGTCTCGGAGATGTCGGCGCGTGCGATCGCGCGGCTGCCGAAATCATGAAAAATGTTAAATTAAATACAGCAAATTAAAGCAATTTTATAATTGAAATGTTATGTCAAGCAATCGGAAAAAGCGACCGATCGCTGTTGATTTATTTGCAGGCGCGGGCGGCATGACTCTCGGCTTTGAACAAGCAGGTTTTGATGTACTTGCTTCCGTCGAAATTGACCCAATTCACTGCGCTACACACGAGTTTAATTTCCCGATGTGTTCTATTTTGTGCAAAGATGTCGCACAGCTAACAGGAGCGGAAATTAGGAACAAATCTGCGATCGGCAAGCGGGAGATAGACGTAGTAATTAGCGGTTCGCCCTGTCAAGGATTCTCGCTGATGGGAAAGCGCGACGTGGATGACCCGCGAAATTCTCTGATTTTTCACTTTTTACGCTTAGTTTTGGAATTGAAACCAAAGTTTTTTGTCATGGAAAATGTGCCGGGAATTGTGGCCGGCCAACACAAGGAACTTCTGAATCTTTTAATTAGCTCTTTTGGGGAATCGGGATATCAAGTAGAAGAAAATTATCAAGTTCTTAATGCCGCTCACTACGGAGTGCCGCAAGCTCGCAAACGATTGTTTTTGATTGGGTGCAAAAAAGACTTTGAGCTGCCAAAATATCCTCAGCCAACTACTATGCTGCCGAAAAAGAAACTTCCCAAACGCTATAAAAAAATTAATTTACCTGCTGTTCCGACTGTTTGGGATGCGATTGGAGATTTGCCGGAAGTGGAAAAGTATAGCGAGTTGCTGCACCGAGATTGGGTAGTAGCAGAGTACGGAAATTGCAGCAGCGATTACGCGAGTTTTTTGCGCGGATTCGATGATTTTGAAAATGATTATGGTTACGATCGCCAGTACGATCGACAAATCCTCTCTTCGAGTCGGCGCACAAAACATTCTCTCGAATGTATGGAAAGATTTGCAGCCGCAGCCTACGGCGAAAAAGAGCCGATCAGCCGCTTTTACAAGCTGCACCCCGACGGAGTTTGCAACACTCTCAGGGCTGGAACCGACAGGGAGAGGGGCGCTTATACTTCGCCAAGGCCGATTCACCCGATCGTCCCTCGGTGCATTACAGTCAGAGAAGCTGCGCGGCTGCATTCCTATCCTGACTGGTTTAGATTTCACGTCACCAAATGGCACGGTTTCCGCCAAGTCGGAAATTCTGTACCGCCGCTATTAGCGAAAGCTGTAGCTGCACAGATTATTGGCGCTTTGGGCGTGAAAGCAATTAAGCCTAGTGTCAAGTTTCTAGTTGGAAATGATTCCTTGCTTAAACTAAATTGGTTGGAAGCGGAACAATATTATATGTCGAGTTTGTAGCGAGGACGAACAGCCTTGGCCCCGAACAATAGGATCTCAAGTTCGGCTAAATATAGCAATCCTCGCATCTGTTGTGTGATTTTTGTAGGGACAATCCCCCGTGAAGAGCTCCGATCCTTGGGGCTAGGCACTCTTAGCACTACCCATACATATTTTACGAACCATTTGAGCCAGCGCTATCAAAACCCGGATCTTCGAGCACTTACCAGATTTTGAAATTCTGCCGGGAAAAATTTTTGATAAATTTCGCTGAGTTTTGCAACAATTACGAGGTCTTTGGCAATTCTAGAGCTATCTTTGTAAAAAGTGTATTTTCAGGAGACTACTATGGGTTGGTTTAAAAGACTGTTCGGACTCGAAAAGCCTGCACCCCAGGCTGAACCGATGGCACAAGTAGTACAGCAAGCAGCCCAATCGCAATCCATCGCTCCTGCTAAAGTCGGCCCAGACGGAAATTTTGACGAAAGTGGCTTAGCGAAGCGGGTAGCTTTGGCTTTTGACGGCGATTCAGAAGTTGCTGATATCGAGACGGTGTGGGTTGCTCAGCTCAGCAGCACGGTTGTTCTCAAAGGTCAAGTTCCCAGTCAGGAAATTCTCGACAAGTTAGTGGCGATCGCCTCTGCAGAAGAGGGCGCGACAGCAGTCCAAACGGATCAAGTGACAGTCGGGTAGTTCTTCCCAACCGCAGCAGTTTTGCTCTTGATGTCCGTCGAAGGACTCAAAAGCTCGATTAAACCCGCTGTTGCGGGTTTTTTCCTGCTCTTTGGGTTTCACAATATTAATTTATGTAAATTAACGCATTTTTCTTAAAGAACCGTATAATTGAATACAGAAAGTAAAAAATTTTTACGTACAAAAATCCCACCAGACCTGACTGCTCTTTTTATCTGAATATAAGGATCGAAAAATATGCAACTCACTTATCGCGGCGCAAACTACGAATACGACATTTCCACAGTCGATATGATTGAAGGCCAAGCCGCAGGCAAATATAGGGGTCAAGACTGGAACTATCGGTATCCCAGACACATTCCCGTCCCCCAAAAATACGGGGGCGCAAACTCTAACACAAAGCAAGAGGTTCAAGCCCTGCGGGATGTCGCAGCAGCTAGCGCCATAGCGGCGGTTCAATCTTCCCCAACAGTTGCGGAAGTGGCGCAAGTCCAGCGGAGGCATATTTGCAGTATTCTCGATCGCCGACAGCAAGTAGCCAAAGCCAAAGGCGACGAAAGATTGATGCGCTTGCTAGAAATTGAGTGGAAGCAGATGGCTTGTTAGGAAATAGCCTCACAAAACAAAGCATTTGTCAACAGGAGGAAATCGAAAGCAACTTGATTTCCCCCATCTTCCCATACACAACTTTTCACCTAACTCAAGTACAAATCATATCGTTTCCCGTTGCATAGTAATAATAAAATCGAGTCAACAGTCAACAGTTAACAGTCAACAGTCAACAGTCAACAGTCAACAGTCAACAGTCAACTGTCAACTGTCAACAATCAACAGTCAACTGTCAACTGTCAACTGTCAACTGACGGCACAACCGGAATTGATATAAACCAATTTCTGTCACCCCTTAACGCAAACCACTTGCTTGAGAGTCGCCACAACCTCCACCAAATCCGACTGCTGACTCATCACTTCCTCAATGGACTTATAAGCCCCCGGAATTTCATCTAAAAATTGCTCATCTTTGCGACACTCAACCCCGTCAGTCTGCCGCACAAAATCATCAAGAGTAAATACATTTTTCGCCTTAGTGCGAGACATCAACCGCCCCGCACCGTGACTGCAACTGCAGTAACTTTCAACATTTCCCTTCCCTTTAACAATAAAAGACTTCGCCCCCATCGAACCCGGAATAATCCCGTAATCCTCAACATCCGCCCGCACAGCACCCTTGCGAGTAACATACACATCTTCCCCAAAATGCACCTCTTTTTCCGCATAATTGTGGTGGCAATTCACCTCTAATAACGGCTTAACAGATTTGCCGCCCCCGACGTGCTTTTCCACAATTCGCTTAAACCGATTCATCATCACATCGCGATTAAAACGAGCATAATCTTGCGCCCACTGCAAATCGTGCCAGTAAGCCGCAAACTCCGGCGTACCCGCCACAAAATAAGCCAAATCTTTGTCAGCCAGATTAATTTCTGCCAGTTTAGCTAAATCTTTCGCCGTCTCGATATGCTGCTGTGCGAGCAAATTCCCAATGCCGCGAGAACCGGAATGCAGCATCAGCCAAACAAAGTTTTCCGTATCAACGCAAACCTCAATAAAATGATTGCCGCCGCCCAGGGAACCTAACTGTTTTAAAGCTTTATTATCTTGGTGCTGCACGCCTTGATGAAGTTCCTTGAAATCGCTCCATTTCTGCCAGTTGGTGACAGATTTTTCCACTTCTTTGTTTTCAGCAAATCCGACGGGAATTGCTGCTTCGATATCGAGGCGAATTTGTTTGAGTTTGCCTTCTAATTTGTTGGCGGTGAAAGGCATTTTAATGGCAGCCATCCCGCAACCAATATCAACGCCCACAGCAGCCGGAACAATCGCTTCTTTTGTGGCAATTACTGAACCGACTAAAGCACCTTTTCCTAAATGTACGTCGGGCATTAGTGCTACGTGTTTGAATACAAAGGGCAAAGATGCGACATTGGCGGCCATCTTGGTTTCTTTTTCGCCCAGGGCGTGATTTGCCCAAGATAGCACGGGTTTTGGGGCTGATATTTCTAATTTTTCGTAGGGCATTTTGGTTGAGGTTTCTTTTGCCAGTTATTGCATACTACGTATTGTACTACAAAAAGTCTATGATGTCAAACGCACTAATTCTCGTAGGGTGTGTCAGTCGGGATTTTTTGGGGGAGTCAAAGAATATTGACCGATACTAAATCCGGGTTTGAGACTATCTTTATTTTTTAGTCGGCGCAGGCCGACATCGTTTGTGTAGACGCGGTTTCAACCGCTGGACATTTTACAAATTCGCATTCTTTCTTGCCGCCTTCTGCACGGGAATAGCAACCGCCTGCGGTTTCTTCTTCCCTGCAAACATCCCGAAGAAATCGTGCAGCAAAATGTAAAAACACGGAATGATAAACAGAGTCAGCAGCGTCGCCAGCGACAAACCGGAAAACACCACAACCCCCAAAGGTTGCAAAAACTCAGAACCTTCTCCAATTCCCAAAGCTAGGGGAAACAAACCCAAAACTGTGGTGATAGTTGTCATCAAAATTGGACGCAAACGTTGAGGTGCAGCCATGAGAATTGCCGTGGCGCGATCGACCTTTTCGTCTTCCAGAATTTGATTCGCCAATTCCACCATAATAATCGCATTATTTACCACAATTCCCACCAGCAAAATCGCCCCCAAAATCACCGTCGCGCCGATCGCAGTTTTAGTCACATACAGCCCCAAAATCCCCCCAGCCAAAGCCAGCGGCACCGTCAACATAATCACCAGCGGATCGACAAGCGAATTGTACTGCACCGCCATCACCACAAATACCAAAAACGCCGCCAACCCACCCAAAATCTTCAGCGAAGTTTGCAATTCCCGGTTAGTTTCCGCCGCCGAACTAGGAATCACCCGCACTCCCGGCGGCAATTTGATGTCCGCCAAAACAGCATTGACTTGTTTCAAAGCATCCCCCAAACTCGCACCCTTATTAATATTCCCAGCAATCAAGAAAACTTGGCGCTGGTTGAGTCTTTGAATTTCTCCCGGTGCTTTTCCCACCTCAATACTCGCCACGTCGCCCAAGCGGATGCGAGCATTATTCCTCGCAGTTAAAGGGATAAACTTGAGTTCAGAAATTGACTGGATAGAATTGCGATCGAACTGTACCCGCACATCAACCAAACGGTTTCCCCGCTGCAACTGCGTGGGAATAGCACCTTGAATTGCCGTCTGAATAGTTTCTCCAATTTGCCTCGCATTCAACCCGTAGATTTCCGCTTGTTCCCAATTGGGGCGAATCTGCACTTCCGGTTGCGGCGGATCGGTATCCGGGCGAAAGCTGGCTAACTTTACCTTCTCTTCCAAAGTTTCCAAAATGTCGCGGCCAGCTTCTAGCAATACCTGCTCATTTTCGCCCTGAAGCAGAACATCAACTTCCGCACCCCGCACGGGAGAATTAGTCAAAACCAAGCCCCGCACATTTTCAGGAATCAGTCGCAACCGAGTTCTTTTAGGAACCTTAACTTTCTTCAATTCTTGATTAACTCTTTCCACAAAAGCTAAGGTATTGCTGCCCGATTTTAGTGTAATATTACTGCCGCCGCGCAGCAAATTCTCGCTCGTATTAGTGCCAAACAACAGTCCGCCTACCGTAGTCAAAGTGTATTCAGTTTCAGGCTGACTGAGTAGAATTTGATCGACTTCCGCCATCACTTTTTGATTGGTTTCTAAATTAGTACCTGCGGGAAACAAAGCAAATAATCTCGCTTGACCGGTACTAATTTGAGGCAAGATTTCCTGGGGAATTTGACCGGCCATCTGCCAACTACCGCCGCCTAATATAACAATCGCCAGTACAACTACAATTAACCGCCACCGCACTATTCCCGATAAAAATTTCCCGTAACCGGCGGTAGCATTGGTAAAAGCTCGGTTGAACCCTTGCAGCAGCCAAAAGTTGTTTAAACCGCTGGATACCGGCAAGGCTAGCAGTCGAGAAGCCATCATCGGTACAACAGTCAATCCGACAATCAAAGACGCGGCGACGGAAAAAGTGATAGTGAGAATTAGCTCGTTAAACAGCAGGGAAACTAAGCCGCCGATCAGCAAAAATGGTAGTACCGCAACTAAGTTAGTAATAGTGGAGGCAAATAAAGCTGATTCTAATTCTTGGCTGCTATTTTCTGCTTGCTGGATCAACTGTTTTTTAGTCAATCGCTGGTTTTTATGATTGCTGGTTCCTTCGACAATATTTTCCAACATCACGATCGAGTTATCAACCACAATGCCCACACCGAGCGCCAAACCTCCTAAACTAAAGATATTCAGAGACAGGTGAAAAAGCCCCATCAGGATAATCGCCATTAAAGTTGCGAGGGGAATTGCCAAGACAATAATAAAAGTCTGGCGCAGGGAAGCGAGGAACAACAAAACTGATGCACCAGCTAAAGCAGCCCCAGTCAAACCTGAAAATATGACGTTGCTGATAGAATCTCGGATGAATTTAGACTCATCTGAAGTAGTGATGATTGTGGTACTTTCGGTAATCAATCCTGATTCTTTTAATTCTTCGAGTTTCTTTTTTATGCCATCTACGACTGTAATTGTGTTTGCGTCCGGCTGTTTTTGAATGCTGATTTTGACGGCGGGTTTTTGATTGAGAAATACTTTAACTCGTTCTTCTTCGGTCCCGTCAATTACTTTGGCAAAATCTCTCAAAAAAACTCGTTTGGGCGGAGTGGAACCAGATATTTGAAAGGAAATTTCTTGAATTTCTTTCGCATTCCGAAATCGTCCGACGGTACGGGTTAAAGGTTCCGCCGATTCTTGTCGCAGCCGCCCGCCGGATGTATCGAGATTGCGGGCTTCGAGGGCGTTTAAAACATCGGAAATACTAACGCCTAAAGATTGCAAGCGATTTAAATCAATATTTACTTGAATTTCTTCTTGTACGCCGCCGGCAACGTCAACTGATGCTACTCCGGGAATTACGTTTAATTCTCGGGATAATTCTTCGTCGGCAAATACGCGCAAATCAACTCCTTGCAGGGAGTTGGAAGTGAGGGCAAATTCGTAAACAGGCTGCTGGGAAGGGTCAGCTTTGAACAGCCGGGGGGCTTCCACATTGTCGGGAAGTCGGTTGCGGATGCGGTTGACGGCGGCGGTGGCATCGTTGAGGGCTTGGTCAATGTTGCCCCCAGGCTTGAAGAATAAATCGACGCTGACTTGTCCTTCGCGGGTGCGGGAGAAAATTTGGATGACTCCTTCGGTGGCGGAAAGTCCTTGTTCGAGGGGGCGGGTTACTTCGTCAACTGCAACTTCTGGGGAGATTCCGGGGGCGTCTAGGCGCACGCCGATGCGGGGATAGGTGATGGAGGGTAGCAAGTCAACGGGCAGTTGGGTGATGTAGAAAAGACCTACGATTATAATTGCCAGCGTCAGCATGAGGGTGCCGATGTGGCGGCGGATTGAGAGGCTGCTGATGCTGAATCCGGGTTTATCGGCGCTCATTTGATTTTAGGTTTTAGATTTGAATTTACTGCGTCATATCAATTCCGGTTGCACCTTCAGGTGACGGTTGACGGTTGACGGTTAAGAGGGCCCGCCCGCACCATCCACCGCCCCTACTGACTGTTGACTGTTGACTGTTGACTCGATTTTATTATTATTCCGATGCAACCGGAAACGATATCAGTCAGTCTGCGAAGGAATGAGTCGGGGGGATTGCAATCAAATTATTTGTATCGAGCTTTATTTTTGATCGGGAACGATCGAGTATTTAGACTTCGCATTTTGCAATTATAATAAATTTTAATAATTTCTCAATAAAATTTTTTAAATATTTCTTGAGAGGTAGTCGATCGCCCGCAATCAAGATTTGCTAAAGTTGCGATCGACTGTTTTATCCGAAAGCAGTTGCGATTTACCCTTGGGTGGGGGAGTGTCAAGACATTATTTGTCTCAGGCTGTGATTGTTGTTTTCAAACCCGCCCTTGTATGGTGCGTCGCTGCGAGATTTTCGAGCTTCCCAATCAGATTGTTGATGGATCCGCACCCTAGGGTATCTACTGCTGATGACTAATGGCTAATGACTGCGGACAACTAAGAGGGCGGGCACGGGGACACCGCCCCTACCAATTGACCAATGACTAATGACTAATGACTGCTAACTACTGCACTTGACTGCCGTGGGTGCGGGGGTCGGAGCTACTTGTTTTCACTGGCCCTGTGGGGGGAGTAAAATCAGAAACTTGACCTGTTGCTTTAGCGTGAGGCAGGGGTTTTCCGGCAATCAAAGCTTCTAAATTAGCTTCCATAATACTGCGCGGCATTTCGCCGATCGTTTCAGCAACTCTGCTGCCTTTATCATTCAAATAGACAAAGTGCGGTATGCCGTCTACTCGATATTTGGTGATTTCTGGTAGCCATTTAGTGTTGTCTACATTCAGCATGACAAAATTCATCGGTTCGGCATATTTGTCTTTGATTGTGCTCAAATCGCTTGCCATTGCCTGACAGCTACCGCACCAATCAGCATAAAATTCCATGAATGTTGGCTTGCCGTTTGTTAAGGCTGTTTCCAGCGGTACGGATGTTTTTGCCATTTCGGTGAGACTACTTGATGGCGCTTGAGTTCGCAATCCCAACAATACAGATACTGACAGGGCGATCGCTGCTAACACTATCAATAAGTTTCTGACGCGCGCGGCGGTGGTCATGTCGGAATTTTTTGGTTCGTTAGCAGCAGTTGAGTTTGGAGAATTGAGATTCATAAAATAAAGAGCGATGTTATTTTTATGTTTTTTTTAATAACCGCTTCAAATTTTACCACATTTTGAGATTCTCTGCTAAAATTGAGATAAAATTTGCCTGATACCAATAATTAAATTACGTGCGCTCAAACATAATATAAGAAAGATTGTGTTTGTAGATTACCGAGGTAAAAGTGAAAAAACGGGTAACGCTGACGTTTCCCCAACGATCGATCCAAATGCCTGTCACCTACCGACTGGCAAAGGATTTTAATGTTGCAGCCAACATTATCCGCGCTCAGGTGGCTCCGAATCAAGTGGGCAAACTGGTGCTAGAGTTATCGGGGGACATCGACCAACTAGAAGCGGCGATCGACTGGATGCGATCGCAAAATATCGGAGTTTCCCTCGCCAGCAGGGAAATCCTTATAGATGAAGATATCTGCGTTCACTGCGGCCTGTGCACCGGGGTATGCCCCACGCAAGCCTTGACCCTAGACCCAGAAAGCTTTAAACTAACCTTTGCTCGATCGCGCTGTATTGTTTGCGAACAGTGCATCCCTACTTGTCCGGTGCAAGCTATTTCTACTAACCTCTAGGGCGGCGGCGAACTTCTCGGTGCAAGTCGATAGCAGAATTGAAGAATTGAAGAATAAGAGATTTTCTTGCAGCTTGCGATGTGGAAACTTGAACTTTAGTCTAAAATTTGGGAACCGACCGTTAGTCCTGTCGGGGAGTTCCGTTTTTGGGCGGGGTCATCTTTTTTGCATGGTTTCCCTAATCTTTTCATCAACATGAAAAAAAACTATTCGCTTTCCCTAACCCTACTTTTTGTTACCTATTTCATTTTTGGCTGGAAATTATCTGAGTTTGATGTTCCCCCGCACCTGACTTGGTTTTTTGCCGTAGCCGCTGTTTTAGTGTTAGCTATCGCTTTGTCCTTCCCGCTCAAGAGCACAAAAAGATTTATTATGCGGTGGATTTCGAGTGATGCTGGAGCTTTTATTTCGATTATTGTAGGAGCTCTTTTGGCAGTTATAGTTTTCACTTGGCTGCACCTTTTTGTGACTGGTTTGATCTTAATTTCAGCAGGAGCTTTGGCAAGATTAGATATTCAATTGTTTGGCCACCACAGATGGCGGACTTTTGTGATATTAACTGCTGTTTCTATGAGTGGTTTGGGGTTGGGTGGGGGAATAGAATTTTTGGCAAAAACAGGCCAGATTGTATTACCTTAATCGGGAAGGGGAAATTCACCCAACCAAATTCTACAATTGGCAGCGGATATTTAGCCGAAAAATATGCGATCGCCCTTGAAGAAATATAGCTCTGGTTTTTTCCAAACCTTACCTCTGACCGATCGCCCCATCGGCGCAATTATAGCAGTTTTCCATCTTCGCGATGTTGTGTCCGGTCGCTTCGTAGTGCGGCGGAATGCGAGTCCGCACGCGCGATCAGTTTTTGTTACGATCGCAGATCGCCCTAGGATATCACCTACAGATTCTCTATGACCGATTTTTGCTCAATAAAAAAGCAGCTTTCGGGAGCTGCTCGTCAGAATGCATGAGGTATTATTTTTAGAATAGGACAAGTTGAAGTCGATCGAGTTCAGGTTACATTTTTTGATACGGGAAAATTGATGAGTGAATGGACGATCGTGAAATCGTCACATAGGAGGATAGCATTGATGCTAAATTTTCCGATAATTAGGTTAGCGTTTAACTGTCCTTGCGCCCTACAGCCCGACCGCGGTGGGGCCATTTTATTTTTTGGCACAACTCACACCATTTTAGCATTCAAGATTGATAGTGTGTGATGATATAAGGTTTTGAAGATTGCGAACAGTTGCATTCTTTTGGGAAACTCGTATTAATAACTGACTTTAAGCCATTAGATGAGTCTGCCATGAGTTTTTGCACAAAGTCTCCCATCACCACATCTTCAAGCCCCATAAAACTTAAGCCCCACATCCGCTCAAATCCGCTTTATTCCCAAACATTCTGCGGTTAAACGGACACAATCAGACAAAAATCAGTATTTTTACGGTATTCAAAAGTCCTCAGAAACCTGATTGTTTTCCCATAAACCAGGTTTCTGAATGTATCAATTGATATCGGGTTTTGTTTCGGGTTTGATAATTTTTTTGATTTCCTCGATCGCGCGACGGGCCACTTCTTCAGGCTTTTCGCCTCCACTGGTGGAAACTCGGACATCTGCTCCAGCGTAGAAACGCTCTCGTTCGTTGAAAATGTTTTGCAGCTTAGATTTGAGATCGCCCTCCCGCAGTAGGGGGCGAGTGATGTCCGATCGCAGTCGATCGCACAATCTATCTACAGGTACATCCAGCCACACCACTATACCGTAGTGCAAATGACCCCAATTTGTCGGTCGCGTCACAATGCCGCCGCCCGTAGCCACGATCGAATTTTTATAAGCAGACAATTCGGCGAGCACCTTAGCTTCTAATTCCCGAAAAGCCTCTTCCCCTTCGCGATCGAAAATCTCAGCAATTGACTGATTCGCAACTCGAACAATGAGCTCATCAGTATCAAAAAAACGGTATTTTAATTCCCTTGCTAAAATCCGCCCCACCGTCGTTTTTCCCGAACCCATCATCCCGACGAGATAGACATTAACCCCCCTCAACAAATCCACCGCACAAATCCTCCCTATTTTTATTTGACTATTTTTTCAAGTTAATCGGCCCGCCGCTGGGTGGCGAGTCCTCATCAAATACATCATCCTCATCCAATCCCCAATCCTCCTCTGATTCTGCACTAGGATTTTGAGGTAATTTCGCGTCACCCGATTGAAGTATGGTGTCTTGCGGTGGAACCACCACCCGATACTCCGCATCGTAGATAGACTCAGTTTTCCCCACCCCAGATTGATTCGGATCTCGATAGCCGTAAGAGTATACCGACCCAGCCCAAGACTGGCTTTTCGGTTCCTGTTTCGTTTCGTAATCCCTCGGATTTGCCCCTGCAACGTCATTTACCTGCGGTCGATCGGCAAAATCGCGATCGTCCCCCCAATCATCATCGCTGCCGTCAGAACCGGATTTTGAGCCATCAGAAACCCAATCATCCTCATCGTCTGTCGCCGGATAAGTCTCCGGTTGAGCGTAATCCTTCGCCCCAACTGGGTTCGGAGTTTCTTGCTGAAAAGTCCGGGCGCTGTAACCCGCCGGTGTCCCGTACTGAGTTTGATAGGAAGTTTGGCTATTTTCCGTATCAAAATCCGGGTCAATCTCCTGTTTTCTGGGAGGGGGAGGCGCGGCGTAAGCTGTTCTCCTGTCTGCTGAGACAGCATCACGGCTGGGAATGTCGCGGCCGGTGCGGTTTTCCCTTTGAGATAGGTAATTGGAAAAAGCCAGCATACCAGAAACAAATAAAGACGTGACAGCACCCGCCGCCATGCCGAGCAAAATCCAGATAGATAAAGGCAATGCGGGCGATCGAATTCCCAGAAATACCAGCGATAAAACCGGCTCCACATTTTGCAAGGCAAAAATAGTTAGCCCTACCACAATTACTAGCAATAATATAGGACGCATATCAATAATATTGGTTATTGGTTATTGGTTATTGGTTGTTGTTTAGTGGTTAGTGGTTGTTGGTTATTGGTTATTGGTTATTGGTTATTCGTTGTTGGTTAGTTGTTATTGGGAATTGGGAATTGGGAATTGGGAATTGGGAATTGGGAATTGGGAATTGGGAATTGGGAATTGGGAATTGGGAATTGGGAATTGGGAATTGGGGAATAACTAACGACTGTTGGATGTTGACTAACGACTAACAATTAACAACTAACAATTAACAACTAACTGTTGACTAATGACTAATGACTAATGACTACTGACTACTGACTCCCTTCTTCTTCCTTCCAGCGTTTGAGAGGAACGCAATCAATTCCTAACTGGTCTAAAGCGCGAGCCACTACAAAGTCTACCAAATCTTCAATAGTTTGAGGATTGTGATACCAAGCGGGAATCGCTGGCACAATTCTAGCCCCTGCTTCGGCTAAGGTAGTCAAATTTCGCAGGTGAATCAAGCTAAAAGGAGTTTCTCTAGGTACAAGTACCAATTTTCTCCCTTCCTTAAGCTGAACGTCGGCCGCTCTTTCGAGCAAATCCGAGCTCAATCCGGCCGCTAACTTGCCTAGTGTACTCATGCTACAGGGAATAATCATCATTCCTTGGGTGCGAAAGGAGCCGCTAGCAATATTAGCACCAACATCTTGCCACGGATGGCAGCGAAGTTTGCCAGAATTGGGGACTCCTGCTTTTTCCCGCCAGAATTCTTCTTGAAGTGTCGGTTCTGCGGGCATTCGGATGTTCTGTTCGCTTTGCCAAACCATGTAGGTAGATTTTGATGCTACCAGTTCCACGGCGCGATCGGCTTCCAAGAGATATTTTAATGTTCGCACCGCGTAAATCAGTCCCGATGCTCCAGTCACTCCTACAATTAGCGGGTAGTTATTTGTCATTATTTTTAAGGCATAAGTTTTAGGGCAGAAGCAAGCAGGAATAGAGAAGAAGTTTGTAGGGACACGGCAGTGCCGTGTCCTGATTCGTAGTAGGGACACGGCAATGCCCTGTCCTGATTCGTAGTGAATTGACCGGACTTTAGAGACTTGGGAAAAAAGAATAAGAAAGTCAGAAGTAATTGGCAAAAAAGAAATTAGAAAATCATCAGTAATTACTTTTTTATTATGACTAGCAAAAAAGTAATTTTCTTACCTTCTTCTTTCTTCCTTCTTCCTTCTTTCTTCTTCCTTCTTCCGACGGACTTACATCCGTTACATCCGTTAAATCCGCTACAAAAGAAGCGGACGTACTTCCTTCTTTCTTCTTCCTTCTTTCTTCTATTCCTCATCATCAAAAGCTTGACTACCGCCGCCAACAGCAACTAAATCAATTTGCTGGCGGTAGTAGTCAACGCTTTTGACTTGAACTTCTACCCGATCGCCCAAACGGTACTGATTGCGGTTTTTGCGACCAACTAGAGTTTGCTGGCGCGATCGATATTCATACCAATCATCCTTCAGCGAAGAAACGTGCACCAATCCTTCCACTCGCAACAGTTCGCTCTCCGGCGGCCGCACCTCAATTTCCACAAAGAAACCGTAAGACTGCACCCCTGTAATCAAACCCTGGAAAGTTTGACCGGTGCGCTCTTTCATCAATCCGGTTTTCTTCAACCCCTGCAAATCGCTTTCGGCATCTTCCGCAACCCTTTCGCGTTCCGTCAGATGTACCACCGCCGCTGCAAACTCTGTCTCAAATTCGTGGTGCAAATCTGGGGGGAGAACGTTCCAAGTAATTTGACCGTGACAGGAGGAATGGTGCAGGTTGACTTTTTCCTTAGCCCGAGTTGTGCGGCTGCTGCGGCCTTGCTCGAACACCGCTTGCAACACCCGCAGCACCAGCAAATCGGCGTAGCGGGAAAGCGGGGAAGTACAGCGCGTGTAACCGTCTTGCAGCGCTAAACCGAAGTGCGGCTTGGGAGTTGTGCTGTAAACAGCCGGCTTCATGGTGTCTTCCAGCAGGTAGGTGAGAACTCTTTCTGACTTGAGGTCGGCAAATTGCTGGGTAAATCGCTGGAAGTCCAAGGGCAGAACTTCTTCTTCGTTTTCGAGATACAGTTCGCCTCCGAGGTTGTTGGAGAGTTTGATGAACTCTTGAATGTCCGCAGGGTCTGGCATCGGCTGGACGCGATAGATTGCTGGGACTCCCAAGGCTTGCAGGTGGGTGGCGACAGCTTGGTTGGCGAGTACAACCAATTCGGAGACCGCCGACTGGGCGGGGGTAGCCGTTGTAAAAGCTCCTAATTCGCCTTCGTCGTCGAAGTGAGAGTTAGCATCCGGCAAATTTAGTTCAAAAGCTCCCCGCTGGAGTCTCGCCTGTCTGGCAGCCTGTGAAGCAGCCCTGATTTGATCTAGGAAAGGACGGAGGGCGGAGGATAAAGGGTTATCTTCGGCATCGGAGTCTGGTTCGATAATTGCTTGAGCTTGTTCGTAGCTGAGCTGGTAGTCAATATGAATGACGCTGGTTTGAATTTCGTATTCTGTGAGTTCTCCCGATTCGTCTAGGGTCAGCAGTATGCTGAAGGCCAGCCGTTCGGTGTCTGGTTGCAGCGAGCAGCGATCGTTGAGGATTTGCGGCTGTACGGGGATGATTTTTTCTCCGAGATGGGCGCTGGTGCCTCGTTTGCGGGCTTCGCGGTCTAGGGGGGTTTCTGGCTGCACGTACTCGGCTGCGTCGGCGATGTGGATTGCTACTTGCCAGCCGCCGGACTTGAGGGTTTCGATCGACAGTGCGCGTTCGATTGGCGGATCGCACAAAAATGAGGTCGGGTCGAATTCGTTTTCGATCTCGTTTTCGGCTGTTCCCTCGGAGAAATTTTCCTCTGGAACTTGAGGGGTTTCGTTTTGGGTGTTGGTTTCTCCTTCTTCGTTTTTGCTAAAGGTGACTGTCAGGCTGTTCCGCAAATCTAACCGTTTTTTGATGTCGGTTTTTTTGAGTTTGCTGGGCAAGTTTTCGGCTGCTTTGATGACGGCGGCGGGGAAGGAGCGCGGCAAGTCGTGTTTGCAGCATACGATGTCGAGGTCGTCTGCTGCTTCGGCGTCGGAACCGAGTACCTGTACTACTTTGCCGACTGGCCGATGGGTGCCGAGGGGGTAGCGTTTGACTTCGACGTGTACTAAATGGTCGATCGCCTCTTGGAGGTTTGTGCCGTTGGCGAGCAAGTCTAGTTCAAACAACAGGCGATCGTCCAGGGGAATTGCTCTGTAGCTGACGCGGCCGGTGGGGGTGGCGGTTTGCTTGACTCGCGCCAGTACCGAGGGGTTGGCGCGTTCGAGGATCAGCATGACTTCGCCTTCGGGCGATCGGCGGCGGCTGCCTTCTTTGATGATTTTGACTAATACTCGATCGCCATTCCAAGCTGTCGAGAGGTGACTTTCTCGCACGTAAACGTCTTCTGAGCCTTCGGCATCTTGAATTGCGAAACAAAATCCTTTGCTCGAACAGCGGAGTTTTGCTTCTACTACGTCGTCTTCAGCTACTCGGCGGTAGCGGCCTTTGTCTTTGACTAATATGCCAATTTTCTCTAGAGCTTCTAATGCGATTTGAAGTTTGAGTTGACTGGTGGCGTCGTTGCAATCGAGTTTTTTCTCTAATGCTTTGGGAGCCACTAATTTGTCTTCTGTAAAATTTGCCAGCAGTGCAGCGATAGAAAATTCCATGTAGCGATCGATCCTCTTGTTTCCAGCAATTAGTCTAAATTTTGGCGAAATCAGCCGCACCCTTTCTTACCCTCGCTGTGCCTGCTTCCCAACAAATGCGCGGGTTAGTAGGTGGAGATGCCAGCACAGTCGGTGCTACCTGCAGCCAGGGATTTTTTCAGATTTTTTCCCGACACCGGCAGTCGCTAATTGTCTGCTGTTTGTCTGCAACTGACCGATGGCGGTGCAGACAAAGGCCCCGCACCCTATTCCCCAATACAAGTTTTTAGCGTTGGTTCCTTGGCTTTTGGCTGGCAGCGCCTAATTCTTCGCTAATAAGTAGAAAGCCCCTGTCGGTTCTTAAAAGATGACTCGATGCTGAAAGCGACGGGTTGAGTCGGGGATGGGGAGATGGATTTGGAGAGGAGAAAATTTGCATTTGGGCCTCCTGCATTTTTCCGTCTGCCTTGTTCCTGCTTTCTTCTTGCTTTTGAAGTGCCTTTTGCCTTTTGCTAAAGCCAAAGATTTTACTGGCGATCGGGCAAAATTGCTAGTTGCTTACCGCAAGAAATGCCCTGTTTTTTGCAAGCGCTCTGTCCTTGCGGACAGAGGTACAACCAGCGGGTCTGGAGCAATCTGTGCTGTAGAAAGTGCAAGGTACACAAAACCGGAGACTTTACTACTTTTGCTTAGTTGCTGTTTCATACCCGCTGCTTGCTAGCTTAAACGGCAGGATGTGGGATAGGGTTTAGTCGGGTGAAAGGTTGCGCTGATGATTCACCTTTTATTTATTGTATGTTGAATAGGTGCTTTCAGAAAATTGTTTTCTGTGGGTTGTACTAAACTGAAGTCATCAGCCCCCTTCTGGTTTCGGGGTCAAAAAATTATGTTTGCTCAATTTCGCGCCCTTTATCCCACTGGACAGTTAATCTGTGAGTTGCTGACTATTCATCACGGTAAGTTTGTGGTTCGCTGTCTGGTTCAGGTTGACGGTAAAACTCTCGCTACGGGTATGTCGGCTGCTGAGTCTGTTGAGGGTGCTGAAGACCGCGCCCGATCGCGGGCGATCGCCGTCCTCGGATTTTCCGAACCCGCTGCTGTTGTTGCCGTTTCGCCTGCGCCCGTGCCACCTCCGCCGACCCTTGGTGCGGAGGCGGAGGTGCCGGTGCCAGTGCCGCCTCCGCCGACCGTTGCTGCTGCGCCTGGGCCGGCCCTTGCTCCTCTTCCTGTTTTAGAAATGCCTGTTGCCGAAAAAGTTGACATACCACATCAAAGCAATTTTGTCAATACTGAATCTAAATTAAATGCAGAGCCGATCGCACCTGTAGCGGAACCGGAACCGCCTGCGGTCGATCGAGTTCCGGCGGCTGGATTTGTACCGAAGCAGATAGACTCGGATGCTTGGCTTTCTTCCAGCTACGGGGAACCGATGGACGAACTGTCGGTAGCGCCGGCCCAAATCAGCGAACTGTCGCAGGGTGCTGCTGAAATTAGGGAATTGCAACCGATCGCAGTGGGAATTCCCAGTGATGCGATCGAGGACGATTCTGATACGATCGCCAACATAGACGGCATCCTCAAACGCCAGCGATGGAATAAAACAACGGAAACCGACTGTCTCCAACAACTTTATGACAAGTCGTCGCAAAGAGAGCTTTCTAGCGAACAGTTGGCAGATTTCCTAGAATATCTGGAAATTTACAGCAGAACCACTGACGAAATCAAGCGGTTAAGCTGGACTGCCAGCCAAGGAAAAGATTATCTCAAACAAGCTTATGAGAAAGCAGCGCGGCATTTATTAAACCCAGAACAACTGCTCGATTTCCTGCAATATCTCGAATCTTTACCCTAGGAATTCGGAAACTAAACAAGGCGCTGGAGGCTATTAGATTAAAGAAACCGGGTTTTTTACAGATATTAAGGTTGAGAACCAAAGATTTGGGTAAAAAACCCGGTTTCGACGCACCCTTTTATCCAGGATTAAAGAAACCGGGTTTTTTACAGATATTAAGGTTGAGAACCAAAGATTTGGGTAAAAAACCCGGTTTCGACGCACCCGTTTATCCAGGATTAAAGAAACCGGGTTTTTTACAGATATTAAGGTTGAGAACCAAAGATTCGGGTAAAAAACCCGGTTTCGACGCACCCGTTTATCCATTAAAGAGGTACTTTTGAACGTTAAAAATTAAAAATCAAAAATGCAGAATATTTTCCCATTTTTGATTTTTAACTTGCAAGTTACACCACAGCGGCGATCGGGCGGCTGGCCGAAGGACGGCGATCGATCACTTGATCCACCAAACCGTAGTCCTTAGCTTCATCGGCGGACATGAAGAAATCCCGTTCCGTATCTTCTTCAATGCGCGAAAGCGGCTGACCGGTATGATCTGCCAAAAACTGATTCAGGCGCTGTTTGTGATACAAAATCTCTTTTGCCTGAATTTCAATATCCGTTGCTTGTCCTTGAGCTCCACCGAGAGGTTGGTGGATCATGATCCGGGAGTGAGGCAAACTCATCCGCTTGCCTTTAGCGCCGGCACTCAACAGAAAAGCGCCCATGCTGGCTGCCAAACCGAGACAAATGGTGCAAATGTCGGGGCGGATGTGGTTCATTGTGTCAAAAATGCCCATACCTGCTGATACCGAACCCCCAGGGGAGTTGATATAGAGGTAAATGTCTTTCTCTGGATCTTCTGCGTCTAAAAATAGCAATTGGGCAACGATCAAGTTGGCTAAGTCGGAGTCAACCTGTTGGCCCAAGAAGATGATGCGATCGCGCAGGAGTCGCGAGTAAATGTCAAAGGCGCGTTCGCCGCGACCGGATTGTTCTATAACTGTTGGGATCATTGACGCCAGCCTGCCTATTACGTATCTTTTTTTTATTTTAGCGATTTGGGTTCCTTTATAGCGAGCGGTTGAGAGGGGGGCGATCTAGAAATCGGCAAAATCCTTGACCTGGGCGGGGTTGAGGCGCGATCGAGTCCCTAGTCGAAACTTGAACGGGTGGGATTTCCTCACTCTCAGGAAAAAGTGTAGCTGCGTATTGCAAAGAAAAGGTTGTTACTCCAGCTATAACTTGGCTCGAATATCCTCTTAGTTTCCATCGCTAAATCCCCACTGGAATTCCATCCTATGAATCTTTTCTACCAAATCTGAAACTTTAACCGGTGAATCATCAGGTACTAAATCCCGATCGAGTATTTGTTGAGCAGTTGCCAAATCCTGACTTCCCGTAGTATCGCTGGTATGAAAGACTAGACGATTCACTTGACTGAGACGAGCGGACAACAGTTGCAAAAGAGCCATCAAGACACGATTACCACCGTAAGCTCCGCATCCCCAGAAGCCTGTATGAATAATCAAAGTTGGTGTTTGAGCCGACTCTAACTGTGACTCAATTCGTGCTGCATAAAATCCAGTGAATGCTGTTTTAAGAATGTATTCAATTTGTGCAATGCTATAAGAACCCTCGCCATAGGAAGGAGCTTCTATCGCAATGATGTTTGTAATTGTAGGCGGGTTTAGAGGTTTTGTCGCTTGTGCGATCGCATCTGATGTCGCTCGTCCAAAGTTATTGCCGTAAAGACCAAAAGGTCGCCCCTGTCCTGAATTGCGATCGGTAGCGATCGCACACCTCCGTTCCACCCCACGAATCAGGATCGGGGTGGGTTGTTGACTCTCCACTGTTAATGGCTTAATGTTGGAATCTAGTAAAGCTTCTCGCAGTGAACTGAGTGCTGGATGTTCAGCTACCTGCATTTCGTCTTGGGCAAATAGCGAACCACCATAAGCACAAAAAAGATCGTAATGAGCAAAATTGAGATACCACTCCATCTCAGTGCTATCTTGGGATGGCTCGTACCCAAAGTATGCCTTTCGCTCAGAAATATCTGTCTGATGTTCCAGAGGAGAAAGATATTCTGGAAAAGGCATTGCGTACCATCGGGAAAATGCTAATTGACCCCGATGAGTGCATCCAGGCGGACAACAAATATCATAAACTATCTGCTTGTTAGGGTCGTAAAATTTGGGTGGGTGAGAATTCATCAAAGCCTGCGTATCAAATGTCTGGCGACAGATCAAGCTATCTAAAAAGTCGTTCATGGCTCTCTCCCTTACAACATTGAAACATTTTTTTCCAACGTTAACCGCCCAAGTCGGTTGATGTCAAGATCGACTAGCTATTATAGCCTTTCTCAAAAAGGTGAGGTACAGGCTTAGATTTTAGATTTTAGATTTTAGAGTGGGGGATTGAAGGATTGCGGGATCTATCGATCTATACCTAATCGAGAGTGAGAAATGCTATAGATATAGCAATCCTAAATCATTATCACGTGCGGCGAACATAAATGTGATTTCCCCAAAATCCATCCTCCGGGACACTCAAGATGCCGTGTCCGGGAGACGGCTTAGCCTTAGTCCCTACAGACAATCATTTAGGATTGCTATACCCGACTTCTTGGGGCATTCGGGTATCTGGGGTATCTGGTTATTCTGTTTTTTTAGGTAGGCTTATATCGTTTCCGGTTGCATCGGAATAATAAAATCGAGTCAACACTCAACAGTCAACAGTCAACACTCAACAATTCCGGTATGAGTGCAACCGGAATTGATATTACTTATTTTTGACTACTCAAATTTTAATCTGCCAACCTCGGCGGTACATTCCATACAAAATCAACCACCAACACAATACCGCTGTCACGGCAAATGCTAGAGAACCGTTCAGCAGCCCGGCCCACGGCACAAACCAGTTTTCATAAATCCAAGTGTAAGTGGTTGGAGCAGTTTTGCCGCTACCAATATGAGTTTTCAACAATATTCTGGCGACAATCCCGGAAGCAACAAACAGGAAAATAGCATTCACTCCCATGATTTCAAACGGCCGCCCCCATTTCCAATTCCGCACTTCTATTGTTTCGTAGCAAGCTGCTAGCAATAGCAACGCCCAACCTGCGGTAAAAACTACATAGGAACTCGTCCACAGTTGTTTGTTTATCGGAAATAAAAATCCCCACAAATGGCCGATAATCACGCAACTGAGGCCGCAGATTGCTAAGTTGATACTGGTGCGGGTTTTAATTGGCTGCACGCGCAACCATTCCCCTGTAAAGTAGCCGATGAGGACTGTTACAACTGCGGGTAATGTGCTCAACAATCCTTCAGGATCGAAGGGGCCGCCTTTGTACAGGTGTTGGCTGCCGAGAATTAGCCGATCGATATATCCACCTAAATTTCCTTCTGGCGTGAGTTCGCCGGCGCTGTACCCCCCTACAGCAAATACGGTTAATGCGCCCCAATAGCCCAAAAGCACCGCAACAGCGAGCAGTTTTTGATTGCGGGGGGAAAGGTTGAGAATGGCGATCGCACTGATGAAATATGCTAAGCCGATGCGCTGCAATACTCCCATGATGCGGATTTTACCGAAGTTTTCCACTGGGGCGCTGTTGAGAAGTACGTCAAGGGCGATCGAAGATGTATTTAGCAGTAATCCTAATATAAATAAAATCGCCGCGCGGCGCGCAATTCGCCAATAGATATTTGTTTCTATTTTTGTAGTAGTTTCAGTATATTTTGACAGCGAGAAAGACATCGCGCAGCCCACGATGAACAGGAAAAACGGAAATACCAAGTCTGTGGGCGTGCAGCCGTGCCATTCTGCGTGATCTAACGGCGGATACACCTGTTCCCAACTACCGGGGTTGTTGACTAGAATCATCGAGGCGATCGCAATTCCGCGAAAAACATCAAGGGATTTTAAGCGCATAAATTAAGTTATTTGTTCACCGTTCACGGTTCACTGTTGACTGTTGATTGTTGACTGTTCACAATCTTAGCTGATGCCCAACGCCCCATGCCCCATGCCC
>NZ_CAWPRX010000093.1:0-10810 GCF_963890365.1 Tychonema sp. LEGE 07196
AAATGTGTGTAAGAGACAGGAGAGGGGGAGAGGGCGAGAGGGGGAGAGGGAAAAAAATAAAACGTATTGCTTTTTGTGTTTGTTCTTTATCTGCTAATTACTTACCAATTCCCGATTACCAATTCCCCATTATCAATTCCCCATTACCAATTACCAATTACCAATTACCAATTCTAAAATCCTCAATTCCCCCAATCTAAAATCTAAAATCTAAAATCTAAAATCTAAAATCAAAATGTCCTATTGCTTAAACCCAACTTGTCAGAATCCGCAAAATTCAGGGGATGCAGAATTGTGCCAAAGTTGCGGATCGAAATTGTTGTTAACTAACGAACACTCGCCATCTGCATCTCGCTACCGTACCATAAAGGCGATCGGACAAGGAGGCTTTGGCAGAACTTTCCTAGCAGTTGATGAAACAAAACCCCTGATTTTTTCGCAGTGCGTAATCAAGCAATTTTTGCCGCAAAACACCGCAGCCGAAAAAGCAGCCCAACTATTTCAGCAAGAAGCAGCCCAGCTAGAAATCTTGGGAAAACATCCCCAGATTCCCGAATTAATCGCGCATTTTGAACAAGACGGGAGACAGTATTTAGTACAAGAATTTATAGACGGTAAAAACCTCGCCCAAGAATTAGAACAAAAAGGAGCATTCACCGAAACTCAAATTCGGCAACTCCTCAACGATTTATTACCAGTGCTCCACTTCGTCCACAAATCCAAAGTCATCCACCGGGATATTAAACCAGAAAATATCATTCGCCGCCGCCTATCTCCAACTCCCTTACCAGCCTTAGAAAGTTCCTATCAACCCTCTCCTTTCCAAAAAGATATCGTTTTAGTAGACTTTGGCGCAGCTAAGAAAGTAACAGCAACCGGCTTGCCACAAACAGGTACAATAATCGGCAGCGCCGCTTATACAGCCCCAGAACAATTGATGGGAAAAGCAGTTTTTGCCAGCGATATCTACAGTTTGGGCGTTACCTGCATTCACTTGCTGACTCACATTCCTCCCTTCGACTTGTTCGACAGTACAGAGGATTCTTGGGCTTGGCGAAATTATTTGAAAAGTGCTGTTAGCGACGATTTCGGCCGCATCCTCGACACCATGCTCCAAAGTGCCACCAACCGGCGCTACAATTCAGCATCTGCGGTCATCCGGCACTTGAACCCCAAGCCGGTGTATTTAGAGGGGCAGCCTGTGCTGGATGCGCCGGAAACGTCCGCAGAACGGGTGGTTACACCTGCGCCCGGTGTGTCGCTCTTCACTCGCCAACAGCAAGCCGAAATTCAGCAAGCTTTGCAAGATGCGATCGCCCCATACAATGTTACAATCCAAGTCAGTCAAGCCAAACAAAAACTAAATATCGTCATCAACCGAACCGAAGACAACCCCATTTACTACCCGCACCTATCCCAAATAATTGCCACCCGGTTAACCGATTTGCAGTTAAATCAAATCACAGCCATTAAGCTATTGGGAAGAGTCAACAATTCTCGCATCCCAGAGTGGAAGGAAGTATTGCAAATCGATCCCAAGATTAAACTAAGAAACAAAATCGTGCGACTGCACCAAAATCAATTAATCAACAAAATCGCCCCTGTTGCTACCCAAGAATTTTGGCTACCTAAGTTAAAAAATACGGATTTTTGGATCGATTCGCTAATGTTTGCTTTGGTTTGGTTTATCTTTGGCTCTCAAATAGTCATTTTTAATTCAATATTTGCACTAATAGTTGCATCGGGTTTTATGACGGTTAAACATCAAGTTTCTCAAAACAAAGAATTTGCCAATAAAAATTTATTTGCCAGTTTAGTCCTGCTGTTTCTGATAACTGGTGGCATGGGTAATTCAAGAATTTTAAATACGGGAATATTTGGGGTTCTTTTGGGTTGTTTGGTTGTCGCTTTGCCCTTGTTTTTTGTAAAGGAAAATTATCATTAATCGTGAATAGCAATCCCCAAGACAGAATATCAGTTAAAAAATACGGCTTAGCCCTGCACACGGCAACTCCCGAATTAGGTTTAGCAATTAGCAATTTTTCCGGCGACTTTCGCTGCCAAACTTGGAATTTGGGCCGCAGTTTAGCAACGGATTTGCACCAGCATTTAATCGAGTTTATCCAGCCGCAAACTTGGGCGGATTTGGCTTTTATTGCAGTGGCGAAGGGGCCCGGAGGTTTCACCGGCACTCGCATGGGTATGGTGACGGCGCGGACTTTGGCTCAACAATTGGATATTCCGGTTTTTGCGATTTCAACTTTGGCGGCTGTGGCTTGGTTGGAACCCCCCCAACCCCCCCTTGCTAAGGGGGGGCTTTTGAGTGAGGAATTACCCCTTGATAAGGGGGGGCTTTTGAGTGAGGAATTACCCCTTGATAAGGGGGGGCTTTTGAGTGAGGAATTACCCCTTGCTAAGGGGGGGCTTTTGGATATCGCGCTGCAAATGCCTGCAGGGCGCGGGGAATTGTTTGGGGCGGTTTATGCAGCTAACAGTAATTCTGGTGTAACTGAGTTGTTTACAGATACGGTAATGACGGCGGAATCTTGGCAGAAAAAGTTGGAAAGTTGGGAAAATTCCTATCGGTTGATTGAAGTTGGCAGCGAATTGGGTGGGTCGGTTTCTGGTGTGTTGGAATTGGCTTATTTGCAGTGGAAACAAGGAAGTCGCCCTGAGTGGTGGGATGCTTTGCCTTATTACGGGCAACATCCGGTTAAAGGACAATAGACTTGAATTGCAAAATTAGAAAAACATCCTAAAATTATCTGTGTTTATCTGCCTGAAATCTGCGGTTTTCGTATCAGATCGTTTCCGCTTGCATCGGAAACGATCTGAGGACGAAAAACTCTACAATTGTAATTTATGGTATCACAACCGGGCCGGCTAGCGGTTCTTGACTTAACTCTTTTTCCCCAATAGACTCTAACAATTTATTCCAGTCACTTCTCAATTTTTCATCGCTTGGAGAAGCTAACAGCAAATTGCCCAAACGAGTCAATGAATCGTACCAAATATCAGGTGCGGCTGCATTAATCAGACGCTCTGTTTCAGCAGTTGTGGCTACCCTTTTCAGTCCTCCTTGGGCTGTCAAATCGGCTAGATTGTTTGTATTGTTTTTGCAGTATATTCTCAAATACCAACGATAAGATTGCTCTGTTTGTAAAGCATAGTTTGGAGATGTAGGTAAACTAATATTCACAATGCCAGGAGTTTTAGGTGGCTGGAAAGAAGTTTTGTAAATTAAGGTTTTTTCGTCTTGAGTGACTAGGACAAATTCTCCTTTTTTTATCTCTTCGGCAGCATAGGGAATGTAAAACCAAAAGGTAGGATGGGCAGAAGTTGTGAATACTGGATTTTGGCGGGGTACTAGCAGGGCGAGTATTTTATTTGTGCTTTTGCATGATTTTGATGGGTCGAGACCGCCACCAGGTCTAGTATTAGAATCGGGTGGTGTGCTAGTTGTCGATACTTTTGATCCGGCCCCTGGTGTAGTGTTTTTGTCGGGCTGCTTGACTGGTGTTTTTACCTTCGGTTTGCTGTTGGATTTGGCGTTTTGCCCGATCGCACTTGAATGATTTTCCAGCAAACCATTGTCTGCTAAAATAGCCAGATTAGCAGAATTTGACATCGCTGATGTAGCATCGATCGCCAAAATGAAACCCAACACTAACTGCAATTGCATTTTATACATAAAACCTCTCATCTCTCCCAGTCCGTAGAGGCGGATTTTGCCTGTACGGGCGCGGTTTCAAACGTCACAGCTTTGTTTGCGATTGTGAAGAGCGATCGTACACAAACAACATACCACCGGTCGTAACTAAAGCCAAAACCGCAGGAACCATAGGCATCCAGCCCCCCCAAATCAGAATTATCAAAGAAACTTGATACAACACAAAAATCATAGCACCGCTGGCGATCGTCAATAGCAAGGGCGATCGCCAACGCCAAGCCAACAACCCGCCAGTCACAGCAGCCAGCCACACAAAAACCGCATCTCCCCACTGAAACCTTTGCCATTGAGGTAAAATCCACAATAGCGGCCTTTTATCAATTACAGCGCTGAGAATTTGACTCACCATATGAGCGTGAATCCAAACTGCAGACATTTTACCGTAAGGAGTATCGAATTCAGTCTCAGAAACTTCCGAAGTATGACCGATTAAGACAATCTTACCCTTGACTAAATCCGGGTCTATTTTCCCTGACAATACTTCTTGCAGCGTCACCTTAAAAGCTGGTTTGGGGTTAGCGCGGTAGTTGAGCAATACTTGACTAACTTTTGGCTCTTTTAACGGTTGATAACCTCCTGTACGAGAGGCTAATCTTTTGAATGTAACACCGCCAATTACCCACTCTTCATTCTGGTTTTTTTCCAATTTTATGCCTTGATTTTCCAAAAATCGCGCAGCCAACAGAAAACTTAAGCTATTCGGAGCTTTGCAACTATCCTTGAAATTAGAAAGATTCGGGTGATAAGATAGAAGTTGGCGGCGAATACTTCTACCTTTATTGTCACGCGCTTCATCTTGCGGTAAATTGATAAAACCAATTTGATTTTCAAATTTACTTTGCAACAATTCTGGGGGTGGCTCCATAATTCTGCCTGCATTGTAGCTGCATACAGCAATGAGATTGGGATTCTTTTGAAAAAGAGCAATCAAATCTTTTCTACCCGGTTCCTTTGGGGAATTTCGGTGCATATTCAAACCAATTTCTGCAGGCTTAAATTGTAGCAATTTGTCTATCGCCCTGGCTATAATAGCATCAGTTTGCGGATAGTCGTACTTGTCAACATCCTTGTTAGTCACTTGCACCACCAGCAACCGATTGTCGATTAATTCAGCTTCCCGCTGCCTCATTAGTCGATCGAACATTGACAGTTCCAACACCTCCATCACCCCCAGAGAACGCGCTCCCATCACCGCCACGGTACAGGCCGTACTCGCCAAAATCACCGACTTCAAGGGCGAAAAACCCTTAACTGGCGCTCTTTTCTCATACCTAGGAACCGCCGTCAAATTTTCAGCAACAACAGGCCCATCGGACTCAATCAAAAAATCGCTCCACATCAGAGGCACCGCCGTCGGATGCTGCCAAATTACCGGCAACCAACTAGCACAAGGAAACTTATGCTCTAAATCCCCCAAACGGTTGCAAGCTTCCCTCTTTGCTGCATACAAAGACTTGCCAGCTACAAACTCTGTCAGAAAATATTTTAAAAATTCTTGAGCTACAACATCCGGCACCAACTCCCGCATTAAAATCATTTGCGGAATCATTTGGAAATCATCTAACTTTGTTGCCAAACCCAACCCGTCACAGCAGTTAAAAATTGCTAGCTGCAAACCATTATCCACCGCTTTTCTCAAACCAACCCACAGCTCATCAATAGTTAAACAATCATCTTTATTGATATAAATTTTTCCCGTACCATCCTCAGTTTCACCGTGCCCCGCAAAAAATATAATATCCCAAGATTGTTCCCAAAGCTCGTCAGTAATCTCTTTGCGTTTGGGTTCTACTAAAACTTTAACTTCAGCATCAGGAGACAAATTTTTCAGGATTTTCTCATCTTCTTTGATATTAATATCAGGGCTATCTCCCAAAATAGCTAAAATTTTCACCTTAGATTTGCGGAGAGGTTTCTGAAACTGTAGTTTAACAAAGTTTAATTGACCGAGCGACGGTTCAGCTTTCGGAAAATTATCAAACAAATCCCACAAGTGCCAAGGTAATTTGTGCAAATTCGGATCTTCGGTGCGAATTAATACCCTAATATCTTCATTATCATTTAATTTCTCTCTCAGTCGCGTATCAATTTCTCGAAACTGTTCTGACTTCAGCCAAATATTCATGGCTGCTGCTAGTTGCTGGCCGGATTCCTGGCATTTCTTCAAGGAACTTCTAGTGTCTGCTTCTTTCACCTTAACTCGCCAAGAAAAAGATTTGGAGCGAAAAATTGTTTTATTACCAGCTTTTACTAGAGAATTAAAGGCTGGAAAAATTCTTTTTTTATGGTTCCGGGAAGACATTCCCAAAGAGCGATATTTTTGAGACCAATGTTGGTTTACTAAAGCTGCTAACTCGGAATTTGCAGGTAAAATGCTAGTAATATCAGCCAAGGATTCGCCGTCATCCTCTTTGATTTCCAAGGTAACTCGAAAACCTTGGTTTGGCAAATTGCCATCTAATTTGAGATAAACTAATTTGCTCATAACACTTACCCCCTATGGATAATTGATGATTATGTGAAAAACAATTCACTCTCGCTAAAATCACCCAAAGCAATTTTAACACTAAATTGTTCTCCCGGTTCTGCACTCAACTTGAATAGCAAGCTATCGGTTTTATTAGCTCTAGCTTGTACCAAACTTTTTCCTTGCTCGTCCAAGACTATCAATTCCACATCTTCGGGTAATTCGATTTGGTTGTTTGCCGGACAAAGTTCTATCAAGATATCAAAATTTCCATGATTCGTTGGCATTATTCCCAGCATTAAATCAACTCTTTCTCCGGGTTCCAGTTCTACGGTTTTTATGCGTTTAATGTGAGTGTCACTATTAGCAAGATCGCTAATCTCTAAAGTTTGGCTACTCCTGAAATCAAACTGGAATTTTTGTCTGGATTCAAACACTTTTTCGGCGGCTTCCCAGCCGATGTCGAAAACATTATGCAACCATTGAATGAGATGCACTGGTTTGAGTTCGTCCAAGTATTTTGGCTGGAGTTCGTCCAGGTATTCTAGCAGGTTTTCGATCGACTCCAACTTGCTAATTGGAACTTTTTCTCGATCGCCCTTTTTGACAAATCCCAGCAACTTCACTTCTTCCAGGGATTGGGCTATCTCCACGGCAACATAACCGATTCTGTCCGATCGCACTTCTGCCGGAATCGAGACAAACTCTTCACCCTCACGCACAGGGCGGCACTCCAGCTTACCAAGATTTTTGACCTCCAAATCCGCAACATCCATGAATTTCTGGATCACAGGATTCCAGATATTGCTGGCGGTCAAATCAGTGTCTATTTCCATACACTGAAAGTAAAAATCCACTGCGTGCACCGCCAAAGCATTCAGATAAACCTGTTTGGCTTTTTTCGGGTCTGTTTGTTGCTGCGAGAGCCTTTGAGCGCTCAGGTGCACTGCTGGGGCGATCGGCATTGTCAAAACTAAATCAACTTCTGTGTTATTCATGATTACTCCCTGCTTTTGGTACATAATGTTCTACAAGTATTCTTTGAATCTGGGTGTAAATTTCTTTACACACCTCTGATAAAAAGTGCTCAAACTAGAAACGTTGACTCCTAACTCATCGGATATTTCCTGCCAACTTTCATCTTTTATAACTTTCTTCACCAACAAAAATTTAAAATTGACCTGCGGGTACTTTCTCATCACTTCGCCTTCAAAAAAACCTCCCGGATCTTCTACAATGATATCGCTCAAAGCAGCTTCAAGTTGACAAGATTTATTTTGCAATTGTTGCTTTTGTATTTGATTAAAAACTCGATCCATATCTCCACAGTATTCAATAGAAAACTCTTTTTTACCTATAACTTTAGGCGTAGATTCCTGAAAACATTTAAGCATCAAAAAATTTACCCACTGGCTGACTGTCTTCTCCGGTCGATAGTTGTGAATTTCCCGGCAAATTCGCAACGTTAAGTCCGATTTGGCTTCTGCACAAATTGCCCGATAAATTTCGGGGGTAAATTTTGTATTTCTGGGAGAGTGAACGATTTTATATTTTTCAACCTCCGCCATAAAATTGGTCATAGCTAGCCGTCGCCCTAAAGTTTTAGGCTGGTGATTTTGAGCAGCTATAGCTAGCTGTTTGAGCCGATCGTCAATTTCATCCTTAGTAGGCATCTCTTGTTCCAAGGGTACTCAAAAAAATAGTCGGAAAAGCGGATGCAGGCCGCCGGAGATTGGTTAACAAGCCGATCGAGATTGACTGGCGCGCATCCTCCTGCATAGCCCTCTATTTGTCTATCTGTCGGGATCTGGGATTTTTACGCAAAACTTCTGCAAAAGTTACAAAACTTTACATAACTCGCAAATTTTTGGGTGCTGTCACTGGTGTTGGTGCGTCAGGAATCCAGCATTGCGGACGTTTCAGCCTGCAGAAGAGATTAGGCTTGTTGCTAGTTTGCTAGTTACCAGGAAGAGCCTGGTAATGCTTCTGAGGCGAGGAAGGCTTAGAGGATGGAGAGAGGACTGCAGGAGGTGTTTAAGTTATTAAATTTTCGTTTCTAAGCACCCTACAGCAAATGTTTGGGGTTGGTTTTGGGCGATCGAGCTGCAGGGAAGGCGGCACACGCTACGGGAAATATTTGGCATTTGTCTTGAATGCTATAATCGAGCTCGCCAGCACAGGACGATCGCACTCCCAAAAACGCTTATTACACTCGGAAAAAGATGCTGTCGCCAAATGCGCCGTTAATACCACTGCAAAAAAATGCAGCTTTAGTCAGTGATTCTCAATCGTTGCAAATCAAAAATGGTACAACCGCCCCAAAACCATGCACCACCAATCCCCGCAGCCGCCTCAAAAACACGCGACTCCCAAAAAACTTAAAACAGCTATTTTTTACTGTTTGACAGCAATATTTTTCTGTTGGAGTACCGCGAACCTGCCTACAATTGCCCAAAATGCAGCCCCAGGCGGGCTTAACGGGCAAGAAATGAGAAATTTGCTCGATCGCGGAAACCTCATCGAAGCCGTCACCAGAATCGAACAAGACTGGGAAGAAGACTATCAAAAATACTTGCAACAAGACTTTGGGGCCCGTGCAAAAACCGCCGAAGCAATATCAAAAACCCTCTCCCGTCTAGCAGTTCAAACCAAGAAAAAACCAGCTTTAATTTACGCCATCCCGCGCACAGATCAACTCGAATTAATCTTAATATTGCCCGATCGCCCGCCAATTCTCCGCAGCGTCCCATCCGCCAAACAAGAAACATTGCTGTCAGCAGTCAAAAAATTCAACAACGAAATCACCAACCCCGCCAAACTCAGCACAACCAGCTATTTAGAAGGAGCGCAACAACTTTATCAATGGATAATTGCGCCCCTAGAAACAGATTTGCAAATAGCAAAAATTGAAACCTTGCTGTTTTGCGTCGGCGAAGGTTTGCGAACCGTACCCCTAGCAGCAATGCACGACGGAAAGCAATTTCTGATCCAAAAATACAGCCTCGCCCGCATCCCCGCCTTCAAATTCACCAACACTAACTACGCCAACCTCAAAAACACCCAAGTCTTAGCAATGGGAGCATCTATTTTCTCGGAAACGGCGAACAAACAACCGCTACCCGCAGTCCCGTTAGAATTAAGGACGATCGTCCAAGAGTGGCCAGGTAAATCTTTTCTCAACGAAGATTTCACCCTCGTAAACTTGCAATCGCAGCGCCTGCAACAAAGGTACGGCATCATCCACCTCGCAACCCACGCCGAATTCCGCCCCGGAGCTCCTAATAAGTCTTACATTCAATTTTGGGACACCAGACTCGGACTCGATCAAATGAGAGATTTAAAATGGAACAATCCGCCTCTGGAACTGTTAGTATTGAGCGCCTGCAGAACCGCCTTGGGAGACAAAGAAGCAGAACTCGGATTTGCCGGTTTAGCGCTGCAATCGGGAGCAAAATCTGCCCTCGCCAGTTTGTGGTACGTCAGCGATGCGGGAACTTTGGCGCTGATGAGCGAGTTTTACGAGCGCTTAAAAGTCAACAAGCCGAAAGATCCTCCTATTATTAAATCTGAAGCTCTCAGGGAAGCACAAATTGCTGCGATCGAAGGTAAATTAACCATAAATAATGGTCAATTGCAAAGCTCTAGGGGCGAAGTTTTTTTGCCTCTGTCTATCCCTAAACTCGACAGCAAAGATTTATCGCATCCTTATTATTGGGCAGCTTTTAATATGATCGGCAGTCCTTGGTAGGTGAGAGAAAGTAACAGGCTTTTGGGCTTGTTTGACAATAGGTTTATTGAAAATATTGTGGGGGATGCTCTTAGCCAGCCCAAAAAGTTAAGTCTTTTGGGCCGCCCAGCCGATCGCCGATGATGCCCGCCCAATGTCTAGACTTTGCCCGATCGCGATCGCCATAATTTTATGGAACCCTACCTGTAGGGAAACGGCAAAGCCTGAGTCCGGCGCGGGACTCTACCGATCGCGCCTCTTGACCGAAACAGATGATAGGCTGTACAACATAATGTAATTAAAATATCTGTAGCTGTCGCTCAACCAACCACCACCAACCTGCGACCGATCGAGCGGGACGCTTCCAGGGGAAACAAATATGAAAAAACTAGAATTTTTACTGCAGAAAGAAGGCGATCGCGCCTGGTTGCCCCTAGAAACCGCCGACGTGGAAATTCTAGAAGGCAAATACCGCGTCGTTGCTCGCATCCAGCACCCCAACACCGACATCGAAATTCGCGTCACCTACACATCCTTCGAGGGAGTAGTCCCGCAGCGGAAAGTCCAAAGCCGATCGGCACGCACCAACCCCGAAGGATTAGTCGTGATCATTCCCTACACCAGACTCAAACCGGGAATGTGGGAACTCTCCTGCTTGCCAGATCCTCGATCGACACCAGCAAAACCTTGGCAGTACGGCGTGCAATTGGAAGTATTGCCCGCAGAATCGGAAACCTCCGAACCCCTACCGCCGACGATCGACACCTCGGAACCTGCAACTATCCCCTCAGACTCACAAATCGCAGCACCGGTCGATCGTCGAGCAACCCAACCCCCAGCGCCACCGCAGCCTCCCAAAATCTACCAATTCCCCAATCCCCAAACC
>NZ_CAWPRX010000094.1:0-10757 GCF_963890365.1 Tychonema sp. LEGE 07196
ACAGGTTTCGGGTGCTGTTTGGGGGGCTCTGGGGAAGTGGTGAAGGAAGAAGCAACGATGTAAATTTGCAACCGCAGAAAGGAGAATTTGATTTGTACGCTGTTGTTCGCGATTTAGTGGTTGAATGAGCTGCCATTCGGCGTCTGTTCAGTGCTAAGGCTAGTTACAGCGTATTCCAGTTTATGAAATGTAGGGACACGGCAATGCCGTGTCCCTACGGTGAGCTAACGATCGCGCGGTGTACTTCATAAATGTGGAATCTGCTGTATTATTTCCCTACAGGCTTCTATTATTTCCTCTTTTACTAAAGAAATATATTCATTTTTTTCTCTATCTAATCTTGACAACGCTTCTGAAACCCATTGTTTTCTTTCTGCGGGGACAATAGGAAAAATATCTGTCTCGGAATCTATTCCTCTTAATACAAAGAAGGCTTCAGGTGGCTCTGCTAATTCACGTTGAAGATGCACTAATCTACGACATCCATCTAATAAATCTATTTCTTGGTTAATGATATTGGTAGCAATTTTGATGATTTTAGCCTTTATTTCTTCCATTTTTTTAATTCCTCACATCTGGATAGATCGTAATTTTGGGTGCGATTTTTTGACCAGTTACAATATTTTTATACAAAGAAGTTTCAATATGTATATATTTAACTCCTTTTCAACAAATGTTTAAATTCAAAATATTGAATAAGTTTTCACAAGCTTTGCTGAAGTTAAAATTCGCCTGAATCTTTAAATATTCATCAAACACCATTTTTTCTGAAACAACATCTATAATTTCTAGTTGAGAATCTCCCGATTCCCATAGTGTTATTCGAGCGATATAATTATCAGAATCTAAGTCCAAGCGTAGACTTTGTTGAGCTACATCTGACGGAGATTTTACAATCTCTAATTGATAACCCCAGTTTTCAATTTCCTGACGTTTGTCCTGAATCCAACTTTCAAATTTATCTAACATAAATCTGAACAAACTCTTTAATGTAACTTTGTTGCTGTGTGAGTTATATTTGTTGCCTTAGTCACTTGAGATGACAGTGACAATTCGGCTTTTCAATCAAAGACTCAACCAAAGCATTCAAAGCCACCGCCGCCAATAAGCCACCGCCAAAAGTTCCCACCGTCGTAATATAAGGAACGCCCGATCGCACTAACCGCCGTTTCGCCACCGGAGAATGACTAAACCCGATCGGCATTCCAATCACCAAAGCCGGTTGCAGTTGCCCGTTCTCGATCGCCTCGCACACCGCCATCAGCACAGACGGCGCATATCCTATCACCAATATACAGTTTTTTTCCAATTTCAACAACTTTTCAAACCACTCACGATCGGCCCAAAATTCCTGTTCAGCTTCCGGCGCAGCATTGATGTGCGGATCGTCAATTAAAGTTGCAATACTTGTTCCTAAATGCGCCAATCTTGTGTTATCCAAAGCCGCACACACAGGAGGCACGTCAGCGACAATTTGACATTGATTTTTCAAAGCTTCCCGCGCCGATTTAATCGCCGTTTCGCTCAACTTCACAAACGGCAGCAGCGAACAATCACCGCAAGCCAACACCAGTTTTGAAAGCAAGTCTACCTCAATTTCCGAGCGATCGCTCAAATCCGGCAACAAATGCTGCAACGACTCCCCAAACGCCTCCGGGTGAGTGTGCGCCCCCGCATCCCAACCATTCCAAAGTTGTTCCAACTGTCCCAACTCCCCGTCAGTTTGCGCCTGCAACAGCCTCAATTGCGCCAGTGCGCCCGCTTGCACCGCTTGACACGAAAGATCCCGCCCCAGCAATCCTTCCAGTGCACAAGCCGTTTCTCGGAGGCGAACAATCTGCTGAATTACCGACAGATATTGCTGTTGCAAAGCCGCCACCAGCGCGTCAGGAGAAGCATCCGCGTCAGTTTCTAGCAATTTGCGGATGTGAGACAGTTGAAAGCCTTGTTGCTTGAGTGCGACTATTCTTTGAAGTCTTTGCACGTCGCTGCGGGTGTAAAGTCTGTAGTTAGAGGTCGATCGCACGGCCGGAGATAGCAGCCCCAAAGCGTGATAATGCCGCACCATCCGAGGCGTAATTGTGCCTTTTACCGCTTCAGTAAGTTGTTTGATTGTCAGGTATTGTTGCTGCATCATACCAATTCTGCAAACTAGGACTAAATCTTCTAAATTATATCCGATCTCTGTAGGTAAACGGCATTGCCGTGTCCGGCGCGGGACTATTCAATTTTTATAATTAATATTCTTATTTGAGAGCGTTTAATGGTCAACAAGACTCAAAGTTTAAAGCTGTTATTGCGAGAAAAAAATTGATTCAAACTTTGTAAATACTTCTTATTTTTGCAATAATTTAACATTAAAAATATTGCTTTAAAGCATGATAAAATCAACTAATGCAGTGAATCCAACATCTTAAATATAAAATCGAATGACTCGATTAATTCACGATCGCTTTGCCAAAGAATACCTAGAAGAGATGCTGTCTCCATTAGGAACAGTCAATATCGGTCGCGATGTCACTTCCGAAGTGCAAGAAATCGATGTTTACTTTACTCATGAAGCCACAGTCCCAGAACATATCGAAAACTTAGGATTGCTGGGGCAACTAGCAACGGCGACGGCAATTTTTGAACCGTTCCGCAACCCGGCAACTATCAGGGAAGTTGTCGGCTGCATCAGCAAATTGTTTGATATTCAGAGCGAATTAGAGCGAGAAGCCAGAAGAGACAATCTTCGACTTAACGAAAATGATTTTCCGAAATTGTGGATTCTCACTCCCACAGCGTCAGAATCGCTGTTAAACGGGTTTCGCGCACAACCAGACGAACCCAATTGGATGCCGGGAATCTATTTTTTGGGGGAATATTTGCGATCGGCAATTGTGGTAATCCATCAGTTGCCAAAAACTCCCGAAACCTTGTGGCTGAGGATTTTGGGCAGAGGAAAGGTGCAGGAAAAAGCAGTGGCCGAGTTAATCGCCTTGGCTGCAGACAACCCCCTGCGAACTAATGCGTTAGAATTGCTGTATCGACTGCAATCAAACTTAGTAGCAAATTTAGAACAGCCCATAGAAACAGAAGACCGGGAGTTAATTATGACTATCGCACCTCTCTTTCAAGAACAGTTACAAGCAGCACAGGAACAAGGATTAGAACAAGGATTAGAGCAAGGATTAGAACAAGGAAGACAAGAACAACAGCGCTTAATTTTAGAGAACTTTCTGCGAGTGAGATTTGGAGAACTAGACTCGTTGATGATAGCGTTTCTCTCTCCCGTCTCCAGGATACCTGCTGCCGAGTTTACGGTGATTTTACTGGCGATATCTATGCTCGCGGTGGATGCAGCAGGTAGGCAAGAAGCGGTGAGATTGTTAGCAGAAAATGTCTTGGCACTGCGGTTAAATGAAGTTGGTGATAGTTTACCTACACTGGTTGCTAATTTGTTGGCTTTACCTGTCGCAGAGTTGACATTGTTGTTGGAACAATTGCCTCAGTTATCGGCTGATGAATTGATTTCGCGATTGGGATAGATATAGTCTTTCTCAAAAAGATGAGGTACTATCCGGCATAGGGCATAGGGCATAGGGCATAGGGCATAGGGCATTGGGCAAACCGGGCAAACCGGGCAAACCGGGCAAACCGGGCAAACCGGGCAAACCGGGCAAACCGGGCTATCCTCACTTTTTAGAGAACCGCTATATAGTCTTGGACGCACGGGCGGTCAGAAACCGGGTTTTTAGGAAAATACTTGATTGTAGCCGACAGATTCGGTAAAAAACCGGGTTTCTTTGGCTTGATGTGTCCAGGACTATGTTTGTTTGTGCAGGACATGGCAATGCTGTTTTCTTGCCAGATTTACCGACTGTTTATCGCGGTTTGCGATCGCCCGAAATACAGGAAACGGCAGTGTCGTTTCCCTACCCGCAGGGAATTTAAACCAAAAGCTTGACATTGACATTAATGTCAAGGTTTACGATGCAGGAGTCATTCTACCAAGTCAAATTTTCCCATGACTCCCAATTCCCTCCCCACCTCGCGCCTGTCGCGCCTCGCCGCAGAACATCCAGATGCTGTGACGGCTGCCCTGTGCGGAATTCTGGTAATTTTGGGTTCGATCGCCCTACAACTCGGTTGGCTGGGCTTAGCGGTGTTAATTTTGCCCGCTGCTTACGTAATCGGCGGCTATTCCAGCACCCGCGAAGGCTTGACTACGCTTTTTCAAGAACGCGAATTAGATGTAGATTTGTTGATGATTGTTGCTGCTTTGGGCGCGGCAGGTTTGGGGCTGTGGCGGCAAGAATATCATTTAATTGTTGACGGCGCGGTGTTGATTTTAATCTTCGCAATTAGCGGCGCGCTGGAAGGTTATGCTATGCAGCGGACTGAACGCAGTATTCGCAGTTTGATGAGTTTGACGGCGGATACTGCTAGGGTGATAATGTATGGAGATGAACGGTTTGTGGCGATCGACAAATTGGCAATTGGCGATCGCATTTTAGTCAAGCCCGGAGAAATTATTCCTACAGATGCGATAATTATCCAAGGCTACAGCAATCTCAATCAAGCCTCGATTACCGGCGAATCGATGCCAGTGGAAAAAGTTGTTGGTGATGAAGTCTTTGCAGGCACGATTAACGGTGCCGGCGCGCTACAATTGGAAGTTCACAAAACTCCCGAAAGCAGTTTGATTCAGCGAGTGATTCGGCTGGTACAACAAGCACAAACAGAAGCGCCTCCTTCTCAGCAATTTGTGGAAAAATTCGAGCGCGGTTATGCTAAATTAATTGTCGGTTTAGGCTTGTTGTTGGCAATTTTGCCGCCTTTTGTTTTAAACTGGAATTGGGAAGATACAATTTATCGGGCGCTGATTTTCCTAGTAGTTGCTTCTCCCTGCGCGCTGATGGCTTCGATTATGCCGGCGCTGCTTTCGGGTATGGCCAACGGGGCAAAACAAGGGATTTTGTTTAAAAGCGGCGCGCAACTAGAGATAATTGGTAAAGTCAGGGCGATCGCCTTTGACAAAACCGGCACTCTCACCACGGGAAAACCACAAGTTGTCAAAATTGTACCAGCAGCCGGATATACTGAAACAGAAGTTCTGCAATTGGCTGCGGCCTTAGAAGCTCATTCCGAACACGCGATCGCCCAAGCAATTGTCCAAGCTGCCCAGCAGCAAGAGTTATCGTTGTCAAGTGCGATCGACGTACAAGCAAAAATCGGCTGCGGCATTGTCGGCCGAGTCAACAATCAAATCATTGCCATTGGTAAAGCCGAATTTGTCCGAGCAACTTCCGAATTAACTCAAATCAGCCAGCAGTTGCAAGCCGAAGGGAAAACCGTTGTTTGGGTGGCAAAAAACAGTCAGCTTTTAGGAATCATTGCAGTCGCAGATACAGTCCGCCCGGAAGCAGCAGCCACAGTAAAACGCTTGCAAAATTTAGGTGTAGAACATATCATAATGCTGACAGGCGACAACGAACAAACCGCTCAATACATCGCCCAACAACTAGGCATTAACGAAGTGTACGCCGAACTTTTGCCGGAAGACAAAGTGCACCTAATTAAAAAGCTGCAAACCCAGTATCAAACCGTCGCAATGGTAGGAGACGGCATCAACGACGCACCAGCCCTCGCCCAAGCTTCCGTGGGAATTGCGATGGGAATTTCCGGTAGCGATGTCGCTTTAGAAACTGCTGATATCGTATTAATGGCAGATAAACTAGAACAACTAGGTAAAGCAATTAGTTTGGGCCGCAGCGCTCAAAATGTAGTCAAACAAAACATTGTTTTTGCGCTAAGCTGCATTATACTATTGTTGGCTGCTAATTTTTTAGGAAATATCACAATGCCGATCGGCGTGATCGGTCATGAAGGATCTACAGTTTTGGTAACATTGAGTGGTTTGCGGT
This sequence comes from Tychonema sp. LEGE 07196, assembly GCF_963890365.1. Classification (NCBI taxonomy): domain Bacteria; kingdom Bacillati; phylum Cyanobacteriota; class Cyanophyceae; order Oscillatoriales; family Microcoleaceae; genus Tychonema; species Tychonema sp. LEGE 07196. The sequence goes on from NZ_CAWPRX010000094.1 coordinate 5,910, forward strand.
TGCTGAGACATTAATTAAATTACTGGTTAAGTTGTCGGTGCTAAAAATAGCATTCACCTCGAACCTTTGATGGCCTATCAGCTATACAGCATGGGACTTGTCAAACTAGAAGGAAATAACTGTAGCTTGTCTTGCGAATTGTATCGCCTGTATTTTCAAGAGCAAAATTTGTGCGAGGACAGTTTTTCGGCTGTTGTTTTTGAGGAATTGCAGCAAGAAAATCAAAGGCTGCAAGGTTTGGTGAATGTGGACGAACTTACTCAAATTGGCAACAGACGGCATTTTGACAGTTGCTTGCGAGCAGGATGGAAACACATGGCTCGCGAGGGGTTGCCGATATCTTTAATTTTGTGCGATATCGATTATTTTAAAATATATAATGATACCTACGGACATCAAGCAGGAGATCGTTGTTTGCGATCGGTAGCTCAGGCAATTCGCGGAGCGCTGCAGCGTCCTACTGATGTAGCGGCTCGCTACGGCGGCGAAGAGTTTGCAGTTATTTTACCTCAAACTGACGCGGCGGAGGCTCTGCTTGTTGCCGAACAGATTAGGCTAAAAGTTAAAGCTTTGAATATTGTTTTTCGCCCGGAGACGGTTGACTGTCTGCCCAATTCTATGGTGACAATTAGTTTGGGAATTGCCAGCGTTGTGCCCGGGCAGAAAAATGATTCAGCAACGCTGGTACTGGCTGCTGATGAGGCTCTCTACGACTCGAAAAGACAGGGGCGCGATCGGCTGACTATGAGCACGCTTTTGAATTTTCGATTTACTACTGTTAATTAGGATTCGGATTGTGTCCGCCCCAACGCAATCATAAAATAGGTTCGTAGTTGGAGCGGGCGTCAGATTAATAGCGTGGCACGGTGCGATCGACTACCATTGAGTAAGCATCGATGCCGCCAACGATATTTTTAACGTTCGTAAATCCTCGCTCGGTCAACCAGTGGCACATTTGAGCCGATCGCACTCCGTGGTGACACAGCACGAGGGTTTCTGTGTCGCGATCTAGTCTAGCGTCAATTTCACCAGACCATTCGGCAAACTCGCTCAGCGGAAAAACTACAAAACCCGGCAGGGCCGCTAGTTCAATTTCGTAAGGTTCCCGAACGTCCACAAGCTGAGATTTCTCAGCATCGGTCGTTTTTTCTGCTAAGTAGCGACCTAATTCTTCGACAGTAATTTGAGCAAAATTTTGTGACATTTGATTATTTAAAAGAGTTATTGGTTATTAGTTATTGGTTATTAGTTATTGGTTATTAGCTATTAGTTATTTAACAGCTAACAGCTAACAACTAACAGCTAACAGCTAACAGTTAACTGTTAACTGTTAACTGTTCGGACATTTTCATGGCTCACATACAAAAGCTATAAACCGAGTTTATGAGGTTGCAGGTGCGCCCGCAGATTGTGATGAGGACGATCGCACTCACTACAATTAGCAATTAGCAATTACCAATTACCATTTCCCAATAAATAATTAATTGAGCCGCGAAGGCGGTGGCATTAGCTCGACGGGAGGAGTAGGTGCAGGACGCTCGTCCAACTGGCTCACTTTTTCCCTTGGATCGAGACAAGTTGCCAGCAACCTGTCAGTGGGAAAGTCGAGCCTGCCGCTCAACCCGACGACGCATTCAGCAAACTGTTCTGGTAATAAACTGCGGCGGCACCCATCAAGCACTAACAGGGGAGCTGCAGGTTGAGTTTTTGTTTTGGTGTGAATATTCACTACGCAAGTAGTCAATTCGTCTGGCCGCCTCACTTGCCGACAGGTAGAGAGGGCTTCGAGACCAGAAATATTTGTTTTGCGGTTGATTTGGAGGGCGCATCTAGATATGTCGCGGGGGTGGAGCGCGTCGGCACAAGCTGCTGCTGCTGCCTCGGCCCCTACTCCGGCTTCGATTAATTCTTTAGCGCAGACGCGATAGGAATTTTGAGTTCGGGGAAATCTCAGAGTGATGGCTGATGCTGGGGAGATTGGCAGTGCTACTGCCAACAAACTCAGGGCGACTAGGGGAGTGCCGAGAGCTAACATCCAGCGCGGTGCTGGCTTTGGGGCAGAAGTTAGGGGAAAATTGCGCTTTTGCATGGCTGATCGAGTTGTGAGTTTTTGGGCTGATTGGGGCGATCGAGCGATCGGCTTTTCCTTCAGAATTTACCGCACATTACGGTTCGCTGCGGTCGATCGATTTTTTTATTGATATTTGTGAGAATTTTGAGCGTTATAAACATATAATATAGAGTCTGCATAAAATTGCATACAGAGATTAGAGAGGAAAATAAATGTCTCGATATCGAGGCCCCCGATTAAGAATCGTTCGTCGCCTGAAAGAGTTGCCCGGTTTAACCCGCAAAACGCCCAGACGCGATTACCCGCCTGGGCAGCACGGTCAAAACCGCAAAAAGCTCTCTGAGTATGCGGTTCGTTTGCAAGAAAAGCAAAAACTCCGTTTCAATTACGGTGTGACGGAACGCCAATTGCTCCGTTACGTCCGCAAAGCCCGCCGTGCCACGGGCTCCACAGGTCAAGTGTTACTGCAATTTTTGGAAATGCGCTTGGACAATACTGTGTTTCGGATGGGAATGGCTCCAACCATTCCGTCCGCTAGACAATTGGTAAATCACGGTCACATCACTGTTAACGATCGTGAAGTCAATATCGCCAGCTATCAGTGCAAGCCTGGTGAAGTGATTGCAGTCAAAAATAGAGAGCGATCGCGCACGATGGTGGAAACCAATCTCAAAGATCCAGGCTTGGCTCACTTGCCCAGTCACTTGGAATTTGATAAGCAAAAACTGATCGGCAAAGTCAACGGCGTTGTCGAACGCGAGTGGATTGCTCTTCAGATTAATGAACTGCTAGTGGTGGAATACTACTCGCGTCAAGCTTAATTTATTAGTCATCAGTCGTTGGTCATTAGTCATCAGTTAGTTGCTAGCAAAAAATTAAGAATTGGGTACGCACTCTGTGATTAGTTAATTGCTACTGAATAACTAGGGCTCAGGACTGAAGACTGATTTTTGAGACACAGCCATACTGAAGGCAGAAAAAAGCTTTTTGACGGTCAACAATTAACTGTTAACTATTAACACTTAATTGTTGGCCGTTAAATTATATCCCGATTGTTCGATGTTCGGGATTTAGCTTGTAAGGAAGGAAAATTTAATAATTTAAACATCTGCCATACTCGTCTCTATACCCTTTCTCAAAAAGGTGAGGTACAGGTTGAGATTTGAGATTTGAGATTTGAGATTCTTCGGCTTCGCGAGCGTACAAGTTTGAGACTGGGGAATTGAGGGATTCAGGGATATATCGATCAATATAGCGGTTCTCAAAAAAGTGAGGATAGCCCTATGCCCACGGAACCCTATGCCCTATCCCGGATATTACCTCATACCAGAGTACAGAAAGGCTATACCTCATCTTTATGTATAGATTCCGTGACTTGTGCAATGCCAGTCTTTTCTCCAAAAGTCCCCGGCTCAAGAGAGGCAGAGCCTCCGGATCTGCATTACCAGGCTCTTCCTGGTAACGAGCAAAAATATTAACTTGCCGATTTAAAAACTAGGTTTTAGGGCTTAACAAGGAAGCGATCGCAGCATTTAGCCCGCCAAAAATTGCTCGAATTCCTGATCGAATAAATCGCCCCAAGGGCCAAAACAAATTTCGCGCGAACTCATCCACTCGGCTCTCAAATCTCTAGAGATAGCTAAATCCATAGCATGAAAGACGATCGACTTGCCGAGTATAGCGGCTAACTCCAATCCTCGGGCGAGGGCGGCAATTCCCTCTGGCGCGACAGCATCCACTTGCTGCAGATCCACGACAACTTTCAGGGTGGCCGTTTCCAAAGCTTGCTCCAAATTAATTTGGAAATCTAGGACAGAGATGCCGCCGAGACAGCCCTTGAGTTGCAAAATAATGGTGTTGCATGGGGTGGTTCGGTGAGCTAGTTGAGAGGTTGAATCCGAAACAAATGGAGGCGTGAGGTTAGTAGCGGTCTTCATATTTCTTCCCCCTGCGAGACCGCAACCATAACTCTACTCAATACGGGGTAAATGGGGGGAAAAAGGATGCAAGGTGTGTGGAAGATAGCTATAACCATCTGGTTTTAAAAATTTGTTTACAGTATTTGTACTTAATTCCTGGAATTTGTTTGTTACTCTTGGACGCGCTGGCGATTTGGCCCGCGAGGGATAGCTTCGCCGCGCCTGCGGGTGTTTTGTGAACATCTGCGGGCCAGTAAGGCTTCGGAGTCGGTGGTGGGCGATTCTGGAAGGGGGATAGTTATCCTACTCTTCACCGAACCCCTGCGGAGAACGGGAACGGGCGATCGAACGATCGCCCGTTCTTCTCAAAAAGTGTTGCTGGCTTCAAGGCAACTGGTAGGACACAATTATTACTTGACAAAAATTACCTGAACTGCATCTCGTAGTAAACTCTAAAAATAAGCTTAAATGTTTGAGGGCGATCGCTGCTAGTAGGTGATGTCGATCGCCGGCAAATTTACGGATCTATGCACTCCATCGTGACACAAACTCAACCTTTATCCGGGTATACACTGCCAGTATTTGCCTGTGCAGCAGCACTGGCAGCTTTGCGGTGCTTGCGTGGAGGTATTCAGTATGTAGATACTGTATCAGTAGATTTACTGGAACCGCAAGTAACTGCAGAAATTCCGATCGAACAAGCATCTGTACTCAAAACTGATACTGCTCTAGGCGTGACTCGCTCCGAGCCGGGAGACAACCTCGATTTGACTCGCAATACCCCCGTTTGGGCAATGGTGGAATTGCACAGAGAGGAGGGGGAGAATGGGGGAGAGGGAGAGCAGATTGTGATTGTTG
>NZ_CAWPRX010000095.1:0-10589 GCF_963890365.1 Tychonema sp. LEGE 07196
GCCCCATGCCCCATGCCCCATGCCCTAAATTTCAATTCCTTCCAAAGTCATAATGACAGCATTCTTCATCAACATATCGCAGCGATCGGCATAAAAAGCTGCTGCCTTATCATACTTGTTGACTTGCAAAACGCGCAGAAACATTTGCCTTGCTTGCGCGAATTGTTGCTGGTAGTGAAAAAAAATGCCCTGTTCAAAATCAGTTTGGGTTTGTCCTTTTAGTTCGATCATCGTATCCGAGTCGCCGTCGTAAATTTCAAAAACAGCAACAGGCGTTTGTTTTCCTTTGACTTGAACGCGATCGAGAAACCGACACTTATAATTTTGTGGATCGTCTATTCGACAAAGAGTCTGGACGCTAGCTACAATACCGACTCCGTAAAGCTTTGTCAATCCTTCCACACGCGCGGCTAAATTCACAGCATCAGAAATTACCGTACTTTCCATCCGTTCCGCTTCGCCAATAGTACCCAACATTAAAGTTCCCGTATGCAAACCAATCCCTATCGAAATAGGTTGATATCCGCTATTTTGCCTGTGTCTGTTATAAATTTTAACTTGCTGCTGCATCTCAATTGCCGCTTGAACCGCATCTTCAGCACGGTTAGGAAACAAAGCCATAATTCCGTCACCAATGTATTTATCTATAAAACCGTTATACTGGCGGATAACTGGGCCAACTCGGCTTAAGTAAGAGTTGAGAAATTCAAAATTTTCTCTAGGAGACATACTTTCTGACAGACTTGTAAATGAGCGAATATCGGCAAACATAATCGTCATTTCCGCCTGTACAGAGTCTCCCAATCTGGCATCAACAATGCTTTCAATTTTGAGAAACTTTAAAAATTCGCGGGGGACAAAGCGGGCCGAAGCTATTGCAATCTTTTCAAGTTCGCTTTTGCTAGCTTCGATTTGAGTCAGGGCGCGAAATGCTCTCAGCGTTGTCACTACTGTGGTAAATAACTTTTTGTTTGTGAGTTCTGTTTTAGTTTTGTAATCGTTAATATCGTAGCTGACAATTACAACATCTTCCGGCACTTGTCCCGGCTGTCCGGTTCGCAAAATAATTCGTACTATTTTATTGTCTAAAATATCGCGGATGTATTTTACAACTTCCAAGCCTGCCTCTTCTGTTTCCATCACTACATCCAGTAAAATTAATGCTACATCTGGATGAGTTTGGATCATTTCTTTGGCTTCTTTACCAGAAAAAGCGCTGATAAATGTGAGGGATTTGTTTTCAAATGTAAATTCATTTAAAGCTAGCTTTGTAATATTATGAATTTCTATTTCATCGTCTACAATTAAGATTTTCCAACTTTCTGGAATCGGTTGTTCTTGGGTCTCGTCTTCTTCCGCAAATATTAATTCATCGTCGCCCAACGCTATTAATTCGTCATCGTTCGCAGCGAAAAGTTTTTTACTAGCTTCTGACATTAATCCCTCTCCTAAATAAAATTGTATGAAAACTCGTGGTATAATAACTAATTACTAATTTTAGCTGGAAACTCCATCATAAATCTTGTACCTTTGTTCAATTGACTTTCGCAGGTAATTGTACCTTTGAGCTTTTGCGTAACGAGGTTATAAATAATGTGCAGTCCCAATCCTGTGCCGCCCTTACCTCTTTTGGTAGTAAAAAATGGTTCAAAGATTTTACTGAGATTTTCTGGGGAAACTCCTTTGCCGTTATCTGCATATTCAAATATTAGCCGATCGCCCTCTAGCTTAAAATCAAAAGCCAGAATCCCTTCGTCTTCTCCATCGTAAGCGTGAACCAGGGAATTAAACACCAGGTTTGTCACAATTTGACACAACACACCAGGATAACTGTCCAGTACAATATTTTCATCGCCTTTAATCTCTATTTTGTGTTTAGTTCTTCTTAGTTTGGCGGTTAAAGATGTCAAAATGTCCTCAAGATAATTTTTTAGGTTAAACGTGCGTTGTAATTCGCTCGACTGATCTACAGCCACTTCTTTAAAACTGTGAATCAAGTCAGCCGCCCGCGTCAAATTTGATAAGATCATATTACTGCTTTGCATGGCCGTATCCAGAAACTTTTCTAACTCGGAACGTTTAATTTGCCCCTTGCTGTAAAGCTCAAAAAATTTTGTGACTTTTTCCGCCAACAAAGAAGCGGCGGTGATGCCGATGCCGATGGGAGTATTGATTTCGTGGGCAACACCTGCAACCAACCCACCAAGGGCGGCCATTTTTTCCGATTCAACCAGTTTCTTTTGGGCAGACTTTAAGTCTTCTAAAGTTTGCGAGAGCTCCGAAGTACGCTGCTGTACTAACTTTTCGAGATTCAGATTGAATTGCTGCAAGTTTGTGTAAAGTTGGGCGTTTTCTATCGAGATAGAAATTTGAGAAGACAGCAGTTGCAATATTTCTAACCTTTCTGGCGTAAATGCACCTGTAGTCAGATTGTTTTCTAAATATAGAATGCCGCTTAGTTTACCTTGGTGGATTAACGGAGTGCAAAGAATTGATTTAGGTTGAAAAGCAATTATATAAGGTGCGTTAGTAAATTGTCCTTCGTGGCTGGCATCATTTAAAACTATACTTTCCTGGGTGCGGGCGACGTAGTTGACAACTGCAACTGATAGCAAAGTTTCTTCTCGCTCTTCATCTACAAAATTTATAGGAATTGATTGCATGACAGCAACGCGATCGGCATCCACAGAACCCGATGCTTCAATAACCAATTTACCATCTTTTTCGAGTATTAAAAATCCTGTTTCTCCCCCGGCATTTTCAATCACAATTTTCATCATCTTTGCCAGTAGTTTGTCGAGAACTATTTCGCTGGCTAATGTTTGTGAAGCTTTGACTGCGGTTGTCAAATCTAGCACGCCCGCACTGTCGCTCGTAGTGCAGGAGCTGCTGGTAGATTTGCGAGTTTCGATATTAGTTGAAATTGAGGCTAAAGTTAGCCACTGCGAGTATTTTGATTCCAAATGTCTTACTTTGGCTTGTGCACCCCAGCGCTGATAGCAATAACGCGCTTCTATCAAGTAACTCTTAGCAATTCTTTCTCGTCCTATGGACAAATAAAATGCTCCCGCTAATTCTGCTGCGAGTGCTTGTATTTGTATGTATCCGTTTTCTTGAGCTCCGGCAATTGCACGGTCGTAATATTCCATTGCTCTGACAATATCGCCTAGAGTTTGCGCTATTTCTGCCTCGATCAAGTCGCATTTGTGCTGGAGGTTCATCGGCGCAGAAAGTGATTTTATTTGGAGTTTTTTGAGGTTGCTGCTGGCGTAAAAAAGATGCTCTTCTTGTTCCTCATTTGTTGCTTGTGGATATGCTGCAAGTCGGGTGAGAGAATCGTAAAAATGGTATTCAGGAACATTAATAAAGCCCGCCACTCCATCTAAATAAAGTTCGGCCTGTGCTGCATTGTCTAGGGCTAGCTCAATATCTCCAAATAAATATGCTAATATTAACTTTTGCAAATAAAAGTGCTGCAAACCGACGCGATCCTTAGCTTTCAATAGCAGTCGTAACAACTTTTCTTCGCTATAATTTTCACATAACAAAAGATTGGAAGTATCCGTATTGTCCATCAATTCCCAAACTGTTTTCTGATATATTTGATTCCAAGTCAATACCGTTTCTTGCTTGAGTTGAAATAACAAATGGTTATAATTAGCCATTTTTTGCTCTAGCGGCATCAATTCTTGACCGATGAAATACAAAGACTGACAAATATTTACCGCCGCATATCCTAGGGATTCTAAATCACCATTTTCCAGGGCGCTTTGATAGGCTTCTTCTAACAGTGGCAAAGTGTCCTTAACATGATGATTGCCGTGCATCAAAACGAATGCAACTAAATTAAGAATCTTACTTTTAAATTCTAAAGCATTTAGTCGATCGATCAAATTCAAAGCTAATTGACCAAAGCTATGGCCTGATTCAATATCTCTAATTATTCTTTGTAAAATTGCTCCGTAATTAGCATAACCAAAAGCCGAAAAAACCGAATTTCCGTAGTTAATCGATAAATTAACTTGCTGGCATACAATCAGCGGTAACAGCACTGGTTCAACTATAAACGTAGCTGCAAACATACTGGAAAGCACGCGCATAGTTCCTAACTTGCGCGGATTTGTCATCACAGGTAAGTTAATTAAATCTTCTATTTTTTTGTCGCCTAAATACGCTACTGTTTGGGCCATTGCTTGCTGAATGTGGAGGGGAACTGGCGACTCTGGCAAGTTGAATCCTAACATTCTTAGTGCTTCTCTACCAATTTGTACAGCTTCTTGCAGTTTTGTTTGCATCGTACAAGCTGTGATTCTGATTTCACAAACTTTGATTTTATCTAGTTCATTCTTTGCGTGTTGTAGGACAATTTCTGCCCATTTTTCCATTTGTTCAAACTCGGTATTGAGGTAAGCAGCTTCTGCCGCTGACTCGTAGAGTGCCAGAGTCAAATCGTAATCGGTTTGCCAACTTTCCTGCGGAAGTAATTCAATACCTACGGTTAAATATTTGACAGCCAGTTCATAAGCTGCACTAGCTTTTGCTTTGCGGCCTGCAATTAAATTTAATTTGCATAATTGAAATTTTTCTAATTCACTGCTGATGATTTCTCTGGCTGCATTTAGTTGGTTAACTATATCAAAAACATAGTTTTCTAATTGCTCTGGAGGTGCGTTTTGTAGCAAAAATCTGCCTATTTTGAGATGAGTTTCTTGTTTTTGGGGTTCGGATATTAAAGCATAAGCTGCTTGTTGAACTCGTTCGTGCAAAAATTTATAAGTCGCGCTAGCAGCATCAGCGATTGGTAGGGACAATTCATCGGTAAAATCTCTAGATATTTGGTCGGTTACTTCTGTAGTTGCTGCTAGTGCGAGCGGAATTTTGTAGGCGTTATTCACGGGCACAATCAGACCTGAATGAAGAGCTTCCCAGAGGTCTGCTGCTACGGAAACTAGAGATTTTTCACAAATTTTTGAGATAATTCCTAAATCAAATTTGTTGCCAACACAAGCAGCTAATTTTAGTATTTCCTGGGTGGTTTCTGAAAGTTTTTGAATGTGATCGATCATTAATTCTACAACATTGTCAGTTATTCCTATTTCTTGTATTTGCTCGATATCCCACTGCCACTCACCTGCAATTTCGCATTTTCTCAAAGCTGGATATGCTGTTTGAGGATTCGACTCATAAATGTTAGGTTCGACTATATCGACAGAAGTATCGGAAGGTGTAAATTTGTATTGCAGCAGTTTTTTTGAGTAAATATACTTTAAAATTTGAGTTAGAAAAAAGGGATTGCCTCCAGTTTTTTGGAAAAGCAATTCTGCTAAATCTAGTGATTTTTCTGGCGAGCAGTTCAGACTATCTGCAAGAAATTGATTGACGCTGGTAATATCTAAATGCGAAAGGGATATTTCGCTGAAATTTCCGCCTGCTTTTTTAATTGCTTCGACGGTCAGCATTACAGGATGGTTTGCGTTAAGTTCTTGTTTTTTGTAGGCTCCAATAATTAATAAATATTGATTTTCTAGGTTTGTTGCTAGCAGTTGGATCAACTTAAGGGATGCTGAATCTACCCACTGCAAATCGTCGAGAAAAATTACTAAGGGATGTGCTTTTTGAGCAAAGACTCGAATGAATTTTTGAAATACTAAATTAAAGCGATTTTGTGATTCATGTAATCCTAAGTCTGGCACTGGGGGCTGCGGCCCGACAATCATTTGTACTTCGGGAAGAACTTCAATAATTACTTGGCAGTTTCCGCCGAGGGCATTTAATATTTTTTGTCTCCAAACTTGAAGTTTGGCAGATGTTTCTGTGAGAATTTGGCGCAATAAGTCTTGAAAAGCTTGGATCAAAAAAGCGTAGGGAATATCGCGCTTAAATTTTTCAAATTTGCTATCTATAAAATACCCGTTTTCCCGGAGGATAGGCTTGTGAATTTCATAGACCAAGCATGATTTTCCCATACCTGCAGAACCGGAAATTAATACTATTTCTGTATTTCCCTGTCTCATCCTATCGAAGGTATCGAGAAGCAGATTAACTTCGGCTTCTCGCCCGTAAAGTTTTTGGGAAATTTGCAGGTTACTTGACCTATCGTGCTCGCCGAGGGTGATGTGAGAAATTTCGCCGGTGGTTTCCAGTTGAAAGAGACATTTTTCTAGGTCGCACCCAAGTCCGAAAGCACTTTGATATCTGTCTTCGGCGGTTTTTGCTAATAGTTTCATGACGATATCGGAAACGACTTGAGGAATTTCGTCGGTTTGTGATTGATTGATTATGCCTTTGATTTTTTGTTTTTGATTCTCCCAAGGAGCAAGTGGTTTTTTGGCAATATGGCAATGTACTAATTCCATCGGATCGATCGCACTAAAAGGCACTTCACCGCAGAGCATTTCATAAAAAGTGATGCCGAGAGAATAAAAATCGGTGCGGTAGTCGATCGCCCGATTCATGCGGCCAGTTTGTTCTGGCGACATATAGGCGAGGGTGCCTTCGAGTAAATTGGGATGGTGGAGGGCGGGGTTTTCGCCCGGTAGCAGGGAGGCGATCGCAAAATCAGCAATTTTGACATCCCCCGTCTCGATTTTGACAATAATATTGCTCGGTTTAAGATCTTTGTGGATGATGTGGTGTTCGTGGAGTTGGCCGAGAGTTTCTGCTAGTTTGATAGCGATTTGCAGAAATTGTTGTAACTCTAGCTGGTTGTTGGTAAGAAATTTTTTGAGAGAAATGCCGCCAAAATCTTCTAAAATTAAAACAGGAACGTGATTGTATTTTTCGAGTTTGTAAAGCTTAACTGTTCCTGGGAAATTCAAATTTTTGAGGATTTCTGCTTCGTGCAGGAGTTGGGCTATTTGTGCTGGGGTTGGGTAGGGCTGCGCGAGAGTTTTGAGGATAACTGGTTTTTGTTGTTCAAGCTGCATTCCTCGATAAATAACTGTGCGATCGTTTGTATAAATTTCTCCGTCTATGCGATATCCTGGAATGGTAATCATGCTGTTTGAGGGTGTTTGGCAAAGTAAAAACTCAAGTTGATAATTTGAGCTGAATAAACGGGAAATAAATGATTATTTTTGAAGGATACTTTTCAATTGAATAAGCGGGAATGAATGGTGAGATAATGGTTAAGATATTGCCTGCGATACTGTGAGGTAAGTGTAATACCAATTTCCTAAAGTAGCCCTAGATATTACCCCCCCAACCCCCCCCTTACGAAGGGGGGGCTAAGACTTCATCCACAGCACATCTTTAGAAAAATGGTATAAATCAAGATCGCATCAAGAGGAAGGGTAAGCGAATCGGTAAATCGGCTGCGATCGGGACTCAGACAAAAAGTGGTTTGAGGCGCTCTTGAGAGAGTTCTGGGCGAGCAGCGGAGGCCCTACTGGCATTTAAATTATTGTATATTTCAATGATTTGTTTCCGTTGGTAGTCAAATCGTCTCCATCCTTTTGTGCTCTGGCTTTTCTGGCTCTTCCAATGTCCTCCTCAAAGATAACAGACAATTTAGATGCAAACAAAACTTATGTGCCAGTGCCAAAATAAATTGGTGGGTGCAAATCAACAGCTAAAATTTCAAAATCATGCAGAATATAATTGCCTCAAATCCAGCGAATGCTACCGATCGCGCTTTTGGTACCGCAGAGATTAAACTACTGGTACTAGATATCGACGGCACGATCGCAGGTTTGTCAAATGACATCCGACAACCCGTCAAGCAGGCAGTTTTGGCTGCCGAGTCGCGGGGAGTGAAAGTGGCCATCGCTACGGGCAGGATGTACAAATCGGCTTTGCGTTTTCACTCAGAAATTGGCTCAACTTTGCCGCTGATTTGCTACCAGGGCGCGTGGATTCAAGATCCAGCTACTCAAAAGCGACTGCGACACTTGCCGCTGTCGAAACAAACTGCTCTGCAACTATTAGAGCATTTTGAAGCACTGGATTACCGATCGCTCCTTTCGATCCATTTCTATATTGACGACAAACTTTACGTACCGGAAATTACTGCAGCTACCCGAATTTATGCCGAACGATCGGGCATTGAACCAATTGTAATTCCAGATTTGCGGCGAGATATGCCGGGGGAACCGACGAAGGTTTTGGCTTTGTGCGAAAATCCAGAGGTACTCCACGGCTTACTCAGCATGATGCGGAAGCGCTACACGCCTGCGGAGCTTTATTTGACTCAATCGGTGGCTACTTTTTTTGAAGCTACGCATCCTTTGGCGAGTAAGGGAGATGGGGTGCAGTATTTAGCCGAAAAAGTTTTGGGTTTGCAGCCGGCTCAGGTGATGGCGATCGGCGACAATTTTAACGATCTAGAAATGATTTCCTACGCGGGTGTGGGCGTGGCGATGGGGAATGCTCCTGATGGTGTGAAGGCTATTGCTGATTGGGTGGCGCCGGATGTGGAGGAAGATGGGGTGGTGGCTGCGATCGAACAATTTGTTTTGGGCGATCGCTGATATTTGTAGCACGAATAATATCAATTCCGGTTGCACTCAGACATGAAGTTAACTGTTAACTGTTAACTGTTAACTGTTAACTGTTAACTGTTAACTGTTAACTGTTAATTTACTATTCCGATGAAGAGAGGATTTGATATAACGCAGGAATGACGGTCAAAATTCACATCTTGCACCATTTTCTTGTGGGGAGTAGGGTTGGGCAGGAGAGCCCGCCCATAAAAAGCTTCCACACGATTGGTGCAAGATATCTGTTTACAAAAACTTTCACCGACTCCCAGCGGGTTGAAGAGTCGTAGCGTAGCGGGGCGTAAGCCATCGCACATTTCTTTCTAATTCTATATTTCTTAGTCCGCGTCGGCGGACATGGTTTGACAAGAGGCGGTTTCTAACCGCCGAGGATTTCTATATTTCTTAGTCCGCGTCGGCGGACATGGTTTGACAAGAGGCGGTTTCTAACCGCCGAGGATTTCTAATTCTATATTTCTTAGTTGAAGACCCAAAAACCCGGCGGTTGAAACCGCGTCTACAAAAACACTCACGCGCCTCCGCGGGTTAAAGAGTCGTAGCGTAGCGGGGCGTAAGCCATCGCACATTTCTCTCTAATTCTATATTTCTTAATCTCCAGAGGCGGAAACGGTTTGTATAGACGCTGTTTCTAACCGCCGAGGATTTCAACTAACCTACAATTCTTAAAAGTGCCTTTTCACAGAAAAAGCACCGACGACTGGCCGTGTTTCGTCTCGGTGCTTTCTCTGGTTCGCTCCTCACACGTCCATCAATATAGCCGACTCGCCCGAATGTGTCAAGACTTTTTAGTAAAGTTTTTTTTTAGTCTTTCCAATCCGGGCGGCGGGTGCGGTGGATGGAGGCAGAACCTTGGCTGTGCAAGGGTTTTGGTCGATCGCCTTTTTCTGGCATTCCCCCGAAAAATTTTAGTTCAATTCCTGCAGCCAGTCCAAAATCAGAGCATTGACTTCACTGGGCCGCTCGTCGTGGGGACAGTGGCCGGTGTTGGGAATTGAAACAAATTTCACTGGTTTATCGTTGGCGGCTAATTCTTGGTAAATTTTGCTGCCGGCGATGGGAGTCCAGGGGTCGTCTGCACCCCAAAGTACCAGTAACGGACGATCGACCTTTGGCAGTAATTCTGACGGTTGAGGGCCCGCTGGGGCTGTGAGAATGGAAGCGAAAACTTGTTGAGCTCCGGGCTCGCAGGAGGGCGCGTGGAGGAGTTCTACGAGTTCGTCGGTGATGGCTTCGCGGTTCCCGTAGACTTGGCGCAGGGTGTTGCGGATGCGGTGTTTTTGGCGGATGTTGTTGAAGACAAACGGGCCGATGACGGGCGATCGAACTAATTTAGTAAAAGTCCCCATCACTACTCGCAGCGGGAAATTCAATTCCTCCGGTCTGTGGTTGAGCCCGCCAGCACAGTTAATTAACACACCCCCTGCAGATATTTCTGGATGGTTGGCGACTACCATCAAACTCAGCAAAGCGCCGATCGAATTTCCGACAAATACAGCCGGTTCCTGTACCAATTCTGTCCAGAAATCTGTCAGCAATTCTTCCCACAATTCCAGCGTATAATCAAGCGCCGGTTTGCCAGAAGCCCCGAATCCCAGCAAGTCCAGCGCAAATACCCGGTAGCCGCCCGCCGCGAGTGCGGGGATATTTTGCCGCCAATGTCCGATCGAAGCCCCAAACCCGTGAATCAACACCAAAGGGCGGCCGGTTCCTTGGACGGTATATTGGATTTTGTGACCTTTCCAAGTCCAAATCAGCTTCTCAAAACTCGTTGCAGATACTAATTGTTGTGCAGTCATTCAATTTTAGATTTTAGATTTTAGATTTTGGATTTACCCCACGGATCGAGTCGGGGGCTTGAGGATTTGAGATTTTAGATGCTTTCGATTGATTCCACGGATCGATCGCGTGGCGGGTATCACCTTTGAAATTCGCTTGTCACGGCTATTATGTAAAGTTTCTTTAACCACTTTCATCATAGCAGAAGTCATTAGTCATCAGTCATCAGTCATCAGTCATTAGTCATTAGTCATTAGTCATTAGTCATTAGTCATCAGTTATTGGTAGCCACTCACAAATAACATCGGACAAATG
>NZ_CAWPRX010000096.1:0-10471 GCF_963890365.1 Tychonema sp. LEGE 07196
CCCTTATACCAATTTCATGTAGCGCTAGAGATTACCCCCCCAACCCCCCCTCCCGCGGGGGGGCTAAGAATTTATACGTAGCACATCTTTAGGAAAATGGTATAATTTACAATTTTTGGTCAATATTCTAGTCAAAAGTTAGCAAGGGCGATCGCACTTGTTGCCTCAAAAATCCGGTTTTTTTTGAGATGTTTCGTAACCGGATGCAAAATTCCCAGAAACCGGGTTTCTACCGCGCGCGATTCACACGCCGAACTCAGAAACCCGGTTTTTTTTGAAATGTTTCGTAACCGGATGCAAAACTCCCAGAAACCGGGTTTTTTGTCCCCGATTCGCCGCCCCTGCAACTGTCGCTACCTGTTAATCTCAAATCCTACTATTTGTATTGATGCAAAGGGCGATCGGACTAATTATCAACAAAACTCCAGCCAAACTCTTGACATTTGCACTTTCACAACAGCTATAATCAAAATACATACAGCAGCGGCAGAGATTAACACAATGCTTGAATTGTAGGCCGCCAACTAATAATCGGGAAACTATCATTAAGACGGTAAGCCATCTACCAACACTCACCAAGTCTTAAAATTTTTAATCATCCCCATGCTCGAACCACAAAATTTCGGTTCTCAGTCTGCAGACATTGTAACAGGAGAGCGATCGGTCTCTCAAATTTCCCAACCCACAACTAATCAAGACTTTATTTATAAAGTTTTGGAACTTACTAATATAGAACGCAGCAAATTAGGTTTTTCTGCCCTAACTTTAAATACTCAATTACTGAGTGCGGCGCAAACTCAAAGCCAAAATATGGGACTGCAAGACTTCTTTTCCCATACCGGAAAAGATGGTTCATCAGCCGGAACTAGGATTCAGACAACGGGCTATCAATACTCAACTTATGCAGAAAATATCGGTGCGGGTTATGCTACACCGGAACAAGTCATTGAAGGATGGATGAACAGTACGGGCCACCGCGCTAACATTCTTAATCCGAATCTCAAAGAAATAGGAATTGGTTACTATTTCTTAGCAAACGATACTGGTAGCGTCAATTTTAATCATTATTGGACGCAAGTTTTTGCTACTTCGCTTGACGGTAGTGTCAATCCCGCACCAACTCCGACACCAACTCCGACACCAACTCCGACACCAACTCCGACACCAACTCCGACACCAACTCCGACACCAACTCCCGCACCAACTCCCAACACATTAGTAGTAATTAATTCGCCAATACCGAATGCTACAGGGGAGGGCAGCCCGACAGCAGGGCCAAAGAATACAGCCAGCGACGGCAATTATTTCTTATCAGATAATGCCGATACTCAAATACCGGCAAATGCTGCGGGATTGCCAATTTTTGCTCTTTCTGGTAAAGATAATCTCACTGGTGGAGAGGGTGTTGATAACATTAATGGAATGCAAGGTGCTGATACAATTAACGGCGCTGGCGGCAATGATAGTTTATGGGGTGGCAAAGATTCGGATTCAATTGATGGCGGTGCTGGTAATGATTTTATCAGCGGTAATAACGATAACGATCGACTGATCGGATCTGACGGCAATGATACTATTCGCGGTGGGAAAGAAGATGATATTTTGATTGGCGGTAATGGATCCGATTTGTTGGCGGGCGATCGCGGGCAAGATATTTTGACGGGGGGTGCTGGTGATGATACGTTTATATTGGCAGGAGGTTTGTCGGCTTCTGCTAGTTTAATTGGTGCCGATGTAATTGCCGATTTTGCGATCGGGGATAAGATTGGTTTGACTGACGGTATCGGATTTGCCAACTTGACTTTTGAAGCTGTGAGTTTGCAGTTGGATGGAGGCGCAAGCGTCGCTTCTACGGCGATTAAGTCTGGTAGTAATTATTTGGGCATCGTGCAGGATGTAAGTCAAAGTCAGCTTACATCTTCTGTTTTTGTTAACGCCTAAAAAACACCATATCGAGATTCCCGACTTCTTGGAGAAGTCGGGAATCTAAAAACAAGAGCACTTTAGTGGTTCAGCTTAAAAGTCTGTGGTAAGAGCGATAGATTCTGCATCAGACTGAAACGAGTCGTTTAGCAGTTTGGTGATTGTATCAGCGTTAGCAGGGCGACTGAAGTAAAACCCTTGACCTTCATCGCAGCCTCGCGCTTGCAGGTAGTCACGCTGCTCCTTGGTTTCAATGCCTTCTGCGGTGATCGTTAACCGCAGACTTTTTGCCAGAGCAATGATCGCATCAGTAATGGTGGCGCTGTTCGGGTTAGACAGTACATCTTTGACAAAGGATCGATCGATCTTGAGCATATTAACCGGAAACCGTTGCAGGTAGTTGAGCGAACAATAACCTGTGCCAAAGTCGTCTAGGGCGAGGGACACGCCAAGTTCTCGCAGTTGCGTTAAGATTGTGACCGATCGCTCAATATCTGACATCAAGGCACTTTCAGTCACTTCCAGTTCTAAATACGCAGCTTCGAGTTCCGTCTCGGCCAAAATTTGGCGAACCATCTCAACCAGATTCGTTTGCTCAAATTGTCGAGCCGACAGATTCACCGAAATCCGCAGGGCTGGCAGCCCAGCCAGTTGCCAGCAGCGGTTTTGAGCGCAAGCCGTTCGCAAGATCCATTCACCAATGGGCACGATCTCGCCATTGGCTTCGGCGATCGGAATAAATTTTACCGGAGACACCAAACCCTCTGTAGAATGCTGCCAGCGAACCAGCGCCTCCGTTGCTGTCACCCGTCCGCCCTGCAGGTCGATCAGCGGTTGATAGTAAACCAGTAGTTCGTTGCGTTCCAGGGCTCCGCGCAGGCTATTTTCTAGGGCCAGTCGCTCCTGTAAATTAACGTTCATTTCCGGTGAATAAAACTGATAGTGACTCCACCCTTGCTGCTTGGCCTGATGAAGTGCGAAGTCGGCTTGCTGAAGAAGTTTCCCTACAGAATTCGTATTTTCTAGATGGTTTAATGTAATGCCAAGACTGGCGGTGATGTGGATCTGTTGGCCGTTGATAGAGAAAGGTTTGGTCAGCGTACTCAGCAGCATTTGGGATAGCTTGACCACACTCTCCAGCGAGGGGAGTTCGCTGCGAGCGATCGCAAACTCACCGTCGCCCAAACGCGCCAAGGCATCTGACCCATCTATGCACTGTACCACCCGTTGGGAAACGGCTATAATTAGTAAGTCGCATATCCCAGGCTTCAACGCATGGCGAATCCCTGTGAAATCATCGATACCTAATACCAGCACTGCGACTAAGGGTGAGTTATTTTGAGATCGGGTTTGATTCAGGCGATCGCAGAATAAGTCACGATTTGGCAATCCAGTCAGTTCATCGTAGTGGGTAATGTAATGAATCAATTCATCTAGTTTGTAAAGCGTTTGTGATGAATTTGCCATCAGCGTACCGACTTCATCGGTAAACTTTGTGGGTAAGTTCGGCAATGTTCTGGTATCGAGGTAGTTTTGTAGAGCCTCCGAGGTTAAGATTACCGGAACCAGGAGGTGGCGTAGCGTATAAAGCGTTGCTGCCGTACCCGCTAATGTCGCCAGCAGAGCAATCAGCAGAACCCGGACTGATGTCTCTAGAGAGTAAGCGTTGGAGGTGAGAAACCAGACCATTAAGGTTAGCAAAGGAACGTGCGTGCCTAAAAATGCAACCACCATAATTTTGGCAGTGTAGCTTTTTTTCAGCCAGGGGAGATGCCCCAAGAATGAGTATAGGTTAACGTTAGGTTTTGGTTGCATAGGACTCGGTTTTAATTTTCAAGGTGGGTAGAGTATCCAGTAGTCTCGTACTAGGTGCGTTGGCTTCAGAAACGGCTTTTTCAACTAAGGAGCGCTCGCCTCAAATAAAGCATCAGCATCCTATACAAACGGTTTTCGCTCTAGCAAACTATCGAGGATAATATTGGTGTCTACTAATACCTTGATTTTAGGTAATGCTCCACCAAACGTTCTTCTAACATAAGTGCAACTTCCGCAATTTTTGGCGGTGGCATATCAGTTTTTGCTAGTCCTTTGAGTCGCTTGGCGGCACCTTGGCGATCGGGGCAAAATCTAATTTTAACTTCGGTATTTGTTGGTGGGTGGTGGATGAGTTTTTGGTAGCCCAGTCATCGGTTCCACGAAGTTATTTAGTAAAGATTGTGGGGGTTTGAGTTCCCGTCTGATGGACTCAACAATCGCATTGACTAGAGCTAATCTATCGGTAACTGATAGTTTGTGCGCTTCTCGGCTTAAGGGCGGCCAAGGTATTTGCGGTATTTGGGATTAGTTCATATTTTTTCTATTTTTATATTTTGATATTTTATAAGGCTATTGTAGCAAATTTAGGACTTACGCATAGGGCTAGAAACCGGGTTTTTCCCTTGAATATTGGTGGTGATGAGCAGATTTGGGAAAAAACCCGGTTTCTTTGTCGGAGTGGGTAAGTTTTGCGCGGGTGGCCAGAAACCGGGTTTTTTCGACAATTGTTGGTTGTGATGCGTAGATGCGGCCAAAAACCCGGTTTCTTTGAGGGACGCGAATGGCCGAGAAACCGGGTTTTTTCGACAATTGTTGGTTGTGATGGGTAGATGCGGGCAAAAAACCGGTTTCTGTGAGGAGGCGCGCAAGGCCGAGAAACCGGGTTTTTTCGATAATTCTTGGTTGTGATGCGTAGATGCGGGCAAAAACCCGGTTTCTTTGTCGGAGTGCATAAATCCTGTGAACTTTTGGTATAAGTTAACTGGACAAATCCGCCTCCTGAATGCCGCGTCTTTGCTAATTGCGATCGGGCTAACTGCTGACAGTATCATCACCAAAATTATCGAGAAATTTTTGCAGCGAATCGCGTCTATTGCGAGTCCAATCGTTATTAGGAGCAATGGCTAAAGAGCGATCGAACATTTCCAGCGCCTCTTGCCAATTTTTGAGTGCTTCCTTTCTCTCAGATAATTTTTCTTGCAAATCACCCAGACATCGCAGCACATTCCCTTTGTTGGTAAGAGCAGCGATAAACTCCGGTGCAGTAAGTAACACAGAATTAAAGGCAGCGATCGCATCAAAGTAAGACTGTTTTGCAGCCTCAAATTCACTTAGCTGTGCTTGCAAATCACCCAGACATCGCAGCGCAATCCCTTTGTTGTTGAGAACACCGATATCATCCGGTGCAATAAGAAAAACAGAATTCAAGGCAGCGATCGCCTCAAAGTAAGACTGTTTTGCAGCCTCAAATTCACTTAGCTGTGCTTGCAAATCACCCAGACTTAACAGCGCCTTTCCTTTGTTGTTGAGAGCACAGATATCATCCGGTGCAATAAGTAAAGAAGAATTACAGGCTGCGATCGCCTCAAAGTAAGAATGTTTTGCCGCCTCAAATTCACTTAGCTGTGCTTGTAATTCACCCAGACCTCGCAGCGCATTCGCTTTGTTGTTGAGAACACAGATAGCATCCGGTGCAATCAGTAAAGCAGAATTCAAGGCAGCGATCGCATCAAAGTAAGACTGTTTTGCAGCCTCAAATGCACTTAGCCGTGCTTGCAAATCACCCAAACGTCGCAGCGCATTCCCTTTGTTGTTGAGAGCATTGATATAATCCGGTGCAATAAGTAAAGCAGAATTATAGGCTGCGATTGCCTCTGAGTAAGACTGTTTTGCAGCCTCAAATTCACTTAGCTGTGCCTGTAAATTACCCAGACATTTCAGCGCAATCCCTTTGTTCTTGAAAACCTCGATATCATCTGGTACAATCAGTAAAGCAGAATTATAGGCTGCGATCGCCTCAAAGTAAGACTGTTTTGCGGCCTCAAATTCACTTAGCTTTGCTTGCAAATCACCCAAACTTTGCAGCGCATTCCCTTTGTTGTTGAGAGCATTGATATCATCCGGTGCAATAAGTAAAGCAGAATTACAGGCTGCAACTGCCTCTAAATATTCCTGTCTTGCCTCTACATATCGAGCCAACCGAGCATAGTAATTTCCCTCCGATCGCGAAACTCTACCAAGCCAATAATCACTTTTAATCCACAACTCATCTCTAACTTCCAGCAGCGCCTCGCATTCCTTATAGCGACTCTTGTCCAAAGCTTCATCAAACACCTCTTGCCATTCCTTCACACCCCGCTCCCAATCCAAGCGATTAGCATGAAAAATGGCCTCACCCGCATCCCCCACTTCCCGATAATGCCCCTCTAAAACCTCATGAGCCCTGCGAGTTTTCGGATTATCCCGATCGGCATCCAAGCGCCGCAACAAATCGTGAATCCGATACCAATTATTCCCCCGCTTTTGGGATTCCCAAACAAAGGAAAAGCCAGTCAACATCTCAAAATTTGCACTGCTTGCTTGGAAGTGACAACCAGTTCCTAATTTCACGTACAAATCCTCATCAAAAGCGCGGCAAGCACTCAGTGAATGCACGGCCGATCGCACTTCGCGATCCACATAAGTCAGCAACCGATCCGTTAACTCCGCAGTCTTATTTTCCAACTTCGGAATCCGCGCAAAATCCGACGCCAGCAACTCAATACCCCGCCTTCTTTCTGCCAGCACCGCATCCGCGCACAAACCCAAATAAAACGGATGTACCTGCAAATTCTCCAAATTATCAGCGGGATTGACGCTGGCATATTTAATTACAGCATCTGCCAAATCTGCCTTGTAAATTTCCACTTTGTGCAAGTAATCCCTAGCATCGGCGGGCGACAAATGCCACACCAATTGTGCATCTATATAATCTGCCGGAATCGGAAACTTTGACGCATTCGGCCACCGCAATTGCGTTACCGGACAATCTCGCCCCGCCACAGCAACCACAATCCCCAATTTGTAATCCAATGCCCTCAACAACCGCCGAAACCACTCATCTTGGTACCAAAAAGTTGCGCCTTGAGAATTACGTTTTTCCTCCCACATTTTTTCGTGAGTATCGAACAACATGACAAGGCGTTCTGGTTTATTTTTGCCAGCCATTGCCGCATTCAAATCCCCGGCCAATAATTTCGGCAAACAGTCCATTAATTCAGTATCAATATCTTTACGGCGAATTTGATCCGCCGTTTCGTCGCCGACACCCAGGCGCTGTTGAATTAATTTCATCACTCCCTTAATCCCGCTCAATTTAACTATGCCTTTAATCACGGCTACTGCTTGCGCCACCACCGGAAATCCTGCAAAACTTTCAATAGCAGGTGTCACCAATTGAATGACATCATCGGGGAAAAGTTGGCTGAGAGTTGCGTCAGACTCGCCTTTATTCAACAAATACCAAAAGCAAGCAAAATCATAATTGGGAAATTTAAATTTGTGTTTCTTGGTGGCTTCTGCGATATTTCGCCGCAGCATTAGCAAGCCGTAAAATCTATCTTGCGGTTTATCTTCTTTGATCGGAATTAATCCGAAATCGTGTCTGACTGCGGGGATGGGAGTGTAGGTTTTAGCTGCTGCATAGCGGACGGAATTAGCAACTTCGGCGGCTTGCGATTCTGGGACTTCGCGCCATTGTTTCCACACATCCGGTGCAAATTTTTTGCAGCAGTGAAATTCCAAGTGTTTTAGCAGCAATGACTTGCCGTTGCCTCCATCCCCGAAAAAATACAAAATTTGTTCGCGGGGCGGGTCTTCGTTTAAATAAAAGGCAAATCGGCGGGTAAATTCGTGTCTGTCTGTGAACAGTTGCAGTTGGCGATCGCCCGCGATCGATTCGCTTTCAAAGTCTTCGTCGTCAATTGGCATGGTTGTTCGGGTGTGGTGGTTTATGGATTAATATTGCAACGGCAGATTTAAGGCAGATAAACACTGATGAACGCAGATAATTTTAGGATATCTGATGAATGAGTATAAAAGGTCTGTTGTTAGCTGAAGTTTATTGCAAATGTTAATTCAAGGGTATGGGGCTATAGTTGCCGAAGTGCCTTCGGGTGAGGTTATCTTAGACAAGACGCGATCGCAAGCACAGTTATGGCATCTCCACACAATCCAAATTCGGCGGATTCATCTCTGAAACAGTCTCTAGAGGCTGGGTTAGCTGCTTTGAAACAAAAAGATTACCAAAGCGCGATCGCCCTTTTAGAATCCGTTACCCAAAGCGCTGCAAATCAACCGCCCGGAATCCGCGCGCAAATGGGGTTAGTCGCTGCGTACAAAGCAACCGGCAATCTCAAAAGCGCGATCGCCCTTTGCACTTTGCTGAAAAAAAGTTCCAATCCTCAAGTTAAAACTTGGGCCGATCGCACTTTAAAAGAATTAACCCCGCCCCGCCCTCCAAAACCACCGGAAACTCCCCCCAAAACAGGCTTTGTCGCCTTTGATGCCGCAACAAAATCTGCAGAAAAAACGCTTGAGGGCGATGGCTTACGCCCCGCTGCGCTACGGTCGATCGCAGACAAAAAAACCGGATTTTTACCCTTAGAAGCGACTGCCGCGCCTGGAAACCCCAAATCGCGACAGATTTCCCCGCCTCCTCCACCCCAAAAACCGCAAAACCCTACAGAAACTAGCGGCGAAAACAGTTCCGATTCCGCAACAAATATCGAACTCCCAAGGGCAGAGACTTACCAACTGACTTGGCGCGAAGCAGGGCGCACAAAAAACCCGCAGCCCCTGAAACCGCTAAAATTGCTGAATTTTTGGATTGGGGCTGCTGTAAGCGCGATCGCCCTATTTTTCCTCGCCCGATTTGTCCTGCAATTTTTGCTGACAAACACTAATTCTCTGTTGGTTCAGTTTTACATATTTACAAGACTGCCTATTTTCGCGCCGATCCAACTTTTTTACCGCGATCCAACTTTCTTTGTGCAGATAGTTTTTGGATTGCTTTTGGCCTCATCTCCCTGGCTGACAGACGCGCTGCTAAAACTATTTTGCGGCATCGAAACCCTGCGCGGCTCAGTTTTATCCAAGCACAGCAAAGAAGCTAGTCGGGTACTCCGCAGTTTTTGTACCAAGCAAAATATGCCAACCCCTGTGTTGAAACTCTTGCCGCTAAATGTTCCTGTGGCTTTCAGTTACGGCTGTTTGCCCCGTTTTGCTCGGATTGCTGTGAGTCGCGGGCTGTTGGAACAGTTGACGGATGATGAAATTGCCACTATTTTTGCGCGGGAATTAAGCCACATTTCTCACTGGGATTTTGCGCCGATGTCGCTGGCGTTGCTGGTGATTCAGATTCCTTACTTGATTTATTGGCAAGCGGCATACTGGAGTGAGAGATTGTGCGATTTAATGACGATCGAGTTTTTGCGTTTTGCTGTGAGATTTTTGGCCGCTGCAATTTCTGCTATTAGTTACGGGATTTATAAGTTGTTGCGCTGGCCGATGTTGTGGCTGTCGCGCCGCCGGGTGTATTTTAGCGATCGCACCGCTGCGGAAATTACGGGCAATCCTAACGGTTTGACGCGGGCGCTTGGTAAAATGGCGATCAGCATTGCTGCAAATATCGAACAGCAAAAACAAACTAGCTTTTTTCTTGAAGGTTTTGATTTGTTGTTACCCCTGGGAGTCGGACAAGCTGCAACCATTGGATCTGCAGCCTTGCGCGCGCCGCTGTCACAGATTTTGCTGTGGGATGTCACCAATCCCGATCGCGCTTGGCTGACGGTTAACAGCACGCATCCTTTGCTGGGAGAGCGTTTGAAGCTATTGGAACTTTACGCGCAATTCTGGAAAATCGAGACAGAGTTAGATTTGGCGAGTCTGTCGCTGGAATCACCGAAGAAACGAAAATTGTCTCTGTTGAAATCAATACTCGAATTTAAAGACTCAAAACTATTTTTACAGGGCGCGCCGTTTTTTGGAATTCCCATGAGTTTGGGCCTGGTGGCGCTGCTTTGGCTGATTGGCTGGATTTTTTCGCAGACGAGTATTTGGCGGCTGGATTGGCTTTTGGGCGATCGATCGATCTTTTGGGGCTGTTTGCCGATCGGATTTAGCATCGGTACTTTGATGCGGATCAATTATTTTTTCCCCGACATTACGCCGCGAGAAACCGCTTCGCCGAGTTTACCCGAAATTTTGTCAAATCCCGATGTTTTGCCCGTGGATGCTCAACCAGTGCAGCTTTCCGGGCAGCTTTTGGGTAGGACTGGTATTGAAAATTGGCTGGGACAGGATTTGATTTTGCAAACGGCGACTGGTTTGGTGAGGTTGCACTATGTTTCGAGGTTTGGGCCCTGTGGTTCTTTGTTGCCGCAACCTACTCGCCCCAGCGATTTGATCGGAAAACCAGTTGTGGCGACTGGTTGGCTGCGCCGGGGTGCTAATGTGGCGATCGACCTCGAAACCCTCCGCAGTCAAGGCAGCCTAGTCAGTAACAGCGGACATCCGATTTGGTCTGCGATTTTGGCTTTTGCTGCTGCTTGTTGGGGCGCATACATCATTATCCAAGGCGGAAGATGAGGGAATTTGGCATTGGAGATTGCACAAAAGGTTCGTAGTACGGACTTCAGTCCGCACTACAAACCAATAGAACTCTTGCAAAAATACAGTTCACCCACCCCAACCC